>DASZCY010000241.1:0-3626 GCA_035942615.1 Solirubrobacteraceae bacterium
CCATCCAGGCGTCGATGGCCGACGGGGTGCTGACCCTGCACATCCCCATGCCCCAGGCGCGCAAGCCGCGGCGCATCGCCATCAGCACGGGTGGTGAGCAGCCAGTCATCGAGCACGACGACGCAGCCGCCGGCGAGGAGCGCGAGCTGGCCGGCGCGAACGCCTGATCGACCCCCAGAGACTGAACCCAACCGACATAACTCACCGCGCCGGGCGGTCCGGACCATGGGTTCTCGACTCGACCGCAAGCCATGCACGCCGGTCCGCCCCGCCGGGGCAACAGCCCGAAGTCACGGGCCAGCCCGGCGCGGTGAGCTCATCGGGCCGTTCCCGGCGGGGTCTCCCCTCACCCGCGAGCTGAGCAGGACGCTCCTTCGCCAGCCCGGCTCTCCTGCCCGGAGCATCGCATCCAGCGGTACGGCGTACGGCGCGGCGGTTCGCTGAGGACTTGACGGTCGGGCGCAGCGACCTTGCCCAAGGGAAGCCGGGCGGCACGACGGGGCCCTTGACGCCCGCGCTGAGCGGCCTACCGCAGAAGGTAAAGGGCGCCCGGCGGAGGCCGGGGTGTCCCCGAGGACAAAGCGAAGACGAGACAGGAGGTGATCACATGGCAAAGGCGGTCGGGATCGACCTGGGAACGACGAACTCGGTGGTCGCGGCGGTCACGGGCGGCGGTCAGGCCGAGGTCATCCCCAACGCGGAGGGGGCGCGCACGACGCCGTCGGTGGTCGCCTTCACCGACGACGGTCAACGACTGGTGGGCCAGGTGGCCAAGCGCCAGGCGGTGCTCAATTCCGACGCGACGATCTACTCGGCCAAGCGGTTCATCGGACGCAAGTGGGGCGAGGTGGACGAGGAGTCCAGGATCGTCGCCTACCAGGTCGCCAAGGGCGCCGACGACGCGGTGCGCTTCGACGTGCGCGCCAAGCAGTACGCACCCGAGGAGATCTCCGCGCAGGTGCTGCGCAAGCTGGCCGACGACGCCGGCAAGTACCTGGGCGAGCGGGTGACCGAGGCGGTCATAACCGTGCCGGCCTACTTCAACGACGCCCAGCGCCAGGCCACCAAGGACGCCGGGCGGATCGCCGGGCTGGACGTGCTGCGGATCATCAACGAGCCCACCGCGGCGGCGTTGGCCTACGGGCTGGACAAGCAGGGCCAGGAGACGGTGCTGGTCTTCGACCTGGGCGGCGGGACGTTCGACGTGTCGCTGCTGGACGTGGGCGATGGCGTGGTCGAGGTGCGCGCAAGCGCCGGCGACGGGCACCTGGGCGGCGATGACTTCGACAAGCGGGTGGTCGACTGGCTGGCCGAGGAGTTCAAGCGCGAGCAGGGCATCGACCTGCGGGAGGACCCCCAGGCGCTGCAGCGCCTCTACGAGGCCGCCGAGCGGGCCAAGGTCGAGCTGTCGTCGACCACGCAGACGCAGATCAACCTGCCGTTCATCACCGCGGACGCGTCGGGGCCCAAGCACCTGACCACCACCCTGTCGCGCTCGACGTTCGACCAGCTCACCCAGGACCTGATCGAGCGCTGCCGCGGCCCGATCGAGCGGGCGCTGGCCGACGCCAAGCTGACCGCCGACGACATCGACGAGATCATCCTGGTGGGCGGCTCGACGCGCATCCCCGCCGTGCAGGAGCTGGTGCGGCGCATGACCGGCGGCAAGGAGCCCAACATGTCGGTCAACCCCGACGAGGTGGTCGCCATCGGTGCGGCGCTGCAGGCCGGGGTGCTCAAGGGCGACGTAGAGGACGTGCTCCTGCTGGACGTCACGCCGCTGTCGCTGGGCGTGGAGACCCTGGGTGGGGTGATGACCAAGGTCATCGAGCGCAACACCACCGTTCCCGCGTCGCGCAGCGAGGTCTTCTCCACCGCCGAGGACGACCAGAGCGCGGTGGACGTGGTCGTGTTGCAGGGCGAGCGGGAGCTGGCCGCCGACAACCGCCAGCTGGCGCGCTTCCGCCTGGAGGGCATCCGCCCCGCCCCTCGCGGCTCGCCCCAAGTGGAGGTGACCTTCGACATCGACGCCAACGGCATCCTCAACGTCTCGGCCAAGGACCAGCAGACCGGCGCCCGGCAGCAGGTGACCATCGAGGAGAGCACCAACCTCGACCAGCGCGATGTCGAGCGGATGATCCACGAGGCCGAGGCGCACGCCGGCGAGGACAGGCGCCGCCGCGAGGAGATCGACGCGCGCAACGAGCTGGACGGGCTGGCCTACCGCGCCGAGCAGCTGCTGGGCCAGCTGGGCGAGGGCGTCGCGGTCCACGACAAGGCGCGTGCCGAGCAGCTCATCGCGCAGGCCCGTCGGGCGGTGTCCGAGCAGGCCGCCCTGGACCGGGTGCGCCCGCTGATCGCCGACCTGCAGCAGGTCGTCCACGGCCTGCCCGCCAGCGCGGGCGCCGCAGCGGCCGCCGGCGGCGCCCAGGCCGGCGACGGGGCGCGCGACGCCGGCACGGACGAGGAGGTCGTCGATGCGCAGTTCACGCGAGGCTGAGCCCCGCTGGGAGCCCGACGCGGCCGCCGCCCCGGCCGCGTCGGCGCCCGACCATGCGCCGGCCGCGCCGCACGCCGCCCAGCAGCGCATCGAGGAGCTCGAAGGCCAGCTGGCCGCCCTGGAGGACCGCTTCAAGCGGGCCCTGGCCGACCTGGACAACCTGCGCAAGCGTTCGGCGCGCGACATCGAGCGCCGGGTCGGCGAGCAGCGCGAGGCCATGCTGCGCGACTGGCTGGAGGCGCTGGACAGCGTGGAGCGTGCCCTGCGCCAGCCCGTGGCCCCCGATAACCCCCTGTTCGCGGGGCTGCAGGCCGTGCTCGAGCAGATGGAGGCCATCCTCCACCGCCAGGGCGTCCAGCGCATCGCCTCGGCCGGAGAGCGCTTCGACCCCGAACGCCACCAGGCCGTCGGGGTGCACCAGACCGACCAGGTGCCCGACCACTGCGTGGTGGAGATCGCCCGCTCGGGCTTCGCGCTGGGCGAGCGCGTGCTGCGCCCCGCCGAGGTGATCGTCGCCCGCGACCCGGAGGCCGGCCGATGACCCCCGTCGACTCTCACGATCTCTACGAGGCCTTGGGAGTGCCGCGCGATGCCGGTGCGCAGGACATCCGCCGCGCGTATCGCAAGCTCGCGCGCCAGTACCACCCCGACCTCAACAAGGACGAGGGCGCCGCGGATCGCTTCAAGCAGGTCTCCGAGGCCTACGAAGTGCTGCGCGACCCCGACAAGCGCGAGCGCTACGACCGCCTGGGCGCCAACTGGAAGCACGGCGACGACGTCGCCGGCGCGGGCGGCTTCGACCCGCGTGGCGGCGGCTTCGGCGACTTCGATCCGGGCGCCTTCGCCGGCGATGTCCGCGTGGAGTTCGGCGAGGGTGACTTCTCCGAGGTCTTCGAGAGCCTGTTCGGCCAGGGCGCAGCGCGCCGGGCCCGGGGTGGCGTGGATGGCTTTGGCACCCGCGGCGCCGATCAGGAGGCGGTGCTGGAGCTGAGCTTGGAGGAGGTGGCCGCGGGCGGGCGGCGCCAGGTGGCGCTGGGCGACGGGCGCGAGTACACCGTCACCGTCCCCGCCGGGGTTCGCGACGGGCAGCGCATCCGCCTGGCCGGCGAGGGCGGGGCGGGGGCCG
>DASZCY010000242.1:0-5414 GCA_035942615.1 Solirubrobacteraceae bacterium
GGGTAACCCCCCGAAGTTCCCGGATCGACCTGCCCGACACGTCGGCGGCGGCTACCACCGGCGGTCGGCCACGTCCGGAGATCGGGCCGCAGAGGTCGTCGCCGGCTTTCACCGCTCGGTCACATCGCAGCGCTCACGCGGGGCAGCCTCGGGGACGTGACGGGGCGACGACGCGTCCACCCGTCAGGACAACGCGAGCGAGGTCGGCCGACGCGAAGGCCGGCCCGGGAGGTCACGAGCATGGCGATCATGGGACGTAGGTCTTTCTGCAGCGCACCAGTGCCGTCGGCGGAGGGTCGGTGGCGAGCGGAGGGTTCAGCGCGCTCGCCGCGCGCACCGCCCAGGGACAGGAGCGCCCGGTCCGTCAGCGTGATGGCAACCTCACGCCGGGCATCTTCGACGCGATGGGCGCATTCCCCGATGTCGGTCCCACCGACAGCGGAAGCGGCGACCGGACGATCCTGATCCGCAACCACGAGAAACGCGAGCGGCCGGGCGAGATTCCCGTCACCGTTCCCGATCCCTACGACCCGGCGACCATCGGCGGTTGCATGAAGCTCGTCGTCGAGCGCCGCAAGCTCGACGCGACCGACCCCCCGGCCGGGCTGGGGCACCTGGCTCGCGAGCGCCTCGAGCGCCTCGAAGGCGTGAGCGGCGAAGGTCGCCCCCGTCCCCCGGCTCCTGGCGAGCGCCCCGAGCTCAACGAGCTCAGGCGCGACCTGCAGCGCGCCTGGGGGGCAGGCGACCCGCGGCCGTTTCTGCGCCAACTCGAGCCGGTGGCCGAGCGCTTGGTCGCGGCCTCGGGAGCCACGCCCGGCCAGCGTGCGCTCGATGTCGGCGCCGCAGACGGCAACGTGGCGCTCGCGCTGGCGCGCCGCGGCGTGGCCCCCAGCGCGTGCGACCTCACGCCCGCGATGGTGGACCGCGGGCGAGCCCGGACCGACGCCGAGGGCCTGGAGGTCGAGTGGCTGGAGGCCGACGTCGAGGCGCTTCCCTTCGCCGACGGGGAGTTCGACGTCGTGCTCTCGTCGTTTGGGGCGATCTGGGCGCCCCACGCCGACCAAGCGGTGGCCGAGCTCACCCACGTGTGCCGCCCGGGAGGGACGATCGCCCTCGCATCCCCCGTCCCCTTCGGCTTTCTCGGCCGTGCCATCGCCGTAGGCCGTGAGGCGGCCGGCTGGCCGCGAAGGCCCAGCACCCCGAGCGCTGGGGCGCTACGAGACCGCGTACCTGCACCTCTTCAGGCTTGAGGACCTCCAGGTCCTCGACGGACGCTCTCCTCGCCTTCGAGGACGCCGACGAGCTCTGGCTCGCCGTGTCCTCGCCGGCCGGTCCCCTGGGCCGCCCCCCACGCGACGGCGCTGATCGCGCCGCCCAGCTGCGCGACGAGATTCTGCGCATGGCTGCCGAGCACGGCGAGGAGGGGACCTCCGGAGGCATGCGCTGGCGTGCCCGTATGCCCCCCTCATCGGGCGGGCCCCCTCGCGTCGCTGACTGATCGCTCGGGCCGCCGCGTGCTGGCGCGATGAACCACCTGGAGGTGAGTGGCGACCGTCGACGGTCCGGCTCGCTCGGGTAGCGTCTCGTCCGATGGTCACTAACCGCCTCCTCGACATCGTCCTCATCGGCGCCACCGGCTTCGTGGGCAAGCTCACCGCCGCCCACCTCGCCCGCCACGCGCCCGACGGGGTGCGCATCGGGCTCGCGGGACGGTCGCAGGCCCGGCTCGCCCAGGTGCGCTCACAGCTCGGGCCTCGCGCCACCGACTGGCCGCTCATCACCGCCGACTCCTCGGATCCCGCCGCCATGCGTGCGCTCGCCGGGTCCAGCCGCGTGGTTGCCACGACGGTCGGGCCCTATCGCATCCACGGCCGGCCCCTGGTGGAGGCGTGCGCGAACGCGGGCACCGACTATGTCGACCTCACCGGCGAGATCGTGTTCATGCGCGACACCATCGAGCGCTATCACGACACGGCCCAGGCCAACGGTGCGCGCGTCGTGCACACCTGCGGCTTTGACTCGGTCCCCTCTGACCTGGGCGTCCTGCTGCTCCACCAGGCGGCGCAGGCCGAGGGCGCGGGCGAGCTTGAGGACACGACGCTCGTCGTGCGGGGGATGAAGGGCGGTGCGAGCGGTGGCACCCTGGCCTCGCTGACCGGCCAGCTCGACGAGGTGCGCTCGACGCCCGAGCTGCGCCGGCTGGTCCGGGACCCCTACGCGCTGAGCCCCGACCGATCCGCCGAGCCGGACCTCGGCGACGAGTCCGCCCTGCGCGGCCCGGTGTACGACGACGCGCTGGAGATGTGGCTCGGGCCGTTCGTCATGGCGTCGATCAACACCCGCGTGGTGCGCCGCAGCAACGCGCTGCAGGGTTGGGCCTACGGGCGGCGGCTGCGTTACCGCGAGGCGATGGGCATGGGCCAGGGCCTGGCCGGGCGCGCGAAGGCGGCGGCGCTGGCCGGCGGGCTCGGCGGGCTCATCGCCGCGCTGGGCTTCGGGCCGACGCGCACGGTGCTCGACCGCCTCCTGCCCTCGCCCGGCGAGGGCCCGAGCGAGGAGGCCCGGCGCCGCGGCTTCTTCAACATCGAGGTTCACACGCGCACCTCGAGCGGCGCGCGCTACGTCTGCCACGTCGCCGCCCAGAGCGACCCGGGCTATGGGGCGACGGCGGCCATGCTGGGGGAGAGCGCGCTGTGCCTCGTGCTCGATCGCGATCGCCTGCCCGACCGCGCCGGGGTGCTCACGCCGGCCACCGCGCTGGGAGGGGCGCTGGCCGACCGCCTGCGCGCCGCCGGTCAGACGCTCGAGGTCGCCGGAGCCCCGGCGCCCACCTCAGCGGCTTGACAGGCTGCGCACCGCGGCCTGGCGGGGGGTCAGGTCGCCGTTGGCGACCTTGTGGGCGATCGTGTCGCGGTAGTCCCCGCCGCCATCGCGGGTGCGCCCGGCCACCTGCTGAGGCGCGACGCCCATATCGGCCAGCGCGCGCGCGGCCTTGGGGTCATGG
The DNA here is from genome assembly GCA_035942615.1 of Solirubrobacteraceae bacterium. Taxonomy (GTDB): domain Bacteria; phylum Actinomycetota; class Thermoleophilia; order Solirubrobacterales; family Solirubrobacteraceae; genus Siliceabacter. The sequence continues at coordinate 3,005 of DASZCY010000242.1, forward strand.
CAGCGCACGTCGAGCCATCTGGCCGTCATCGCATCGTCGAAGCCCGCCTCCGACCAGGCCTTCGCGGCCTCGGCCGGATCGCCTCCGCGATCGGCGAGCTCGCCGTAGCGCCTGATCGTCTCAACGCTCGTTCTGGCCGGTGCATGGTGGACCTTCATGGGTTCGTCTCCCGGTGAGCTTGCGACGTCGGTTATACACGACCGACCGCAGGCCATCACGCCCTCTCGGCGCGAAGTCAGCGCCCGTGATGCCAGACCCCGGATCGCTCTGACCCCATGACGCCCCAGCTGCCCTCCTTCGCCGAGCTGGCCGCCGCGGCAGATCCTCCCCTGGACGCCCTGGCGCTGGCGCTCGCGGCGGAGTTTCGCGACGTGGACGCCGGGGAGGCGCTGGGCAGGCTCGACCAGCTCGGCACCGAGCTGGCCCAAGCCGCCGCGCAGACGCCGGCGACCCCGCTCGCTCAGGCGCGAGCGTGCGCCCACCTCCTGGGCGGCCGGTACGGGTTCGCCGGTGAGCGCACGCGCTACGACCATCCCGACAACTCGATGCTCGACGTCGTCCTGACCACGCGCCGGGGCCTGCCCATCCTGCTCAGCGTCGTCTACGCTGAGGTCGCCCGGCGCGCGGGGATCCCGCTCGCGGGAGTGGGCCTTCCGGGGCACTTCGTGGTCGGCCACTTCGGCGCCGGCGCGCCCGTGCTGCTCGATCCCTTCGCCGGCGGCGCCACGGTCACCACGGAGGCCGACCCCAGCCTCCTGCGCCCCTGGCGTGCCCACGAGATCGCCATGCGGATGCTCAACAACCTCCTCGCGGCCTTCCAGCGCCGCGCCGATCTGGGCGCCGCCATCCGCGCCGCCGAGCTGCGCGTCGCGCTGCCGACGGAAGCGTCGCTGCGCCCCACGCTGCTGGCGGAGCTGCGAGGGTTGCGCGCGCGGCTCAACTGAAGCCGCTATCGGGGGGGTGACCGACGTACCGTCCACCGCGGGGGAATTGAGGGCCTGCACGCCGCCTGTATCGACCCGGGGCCGGCGTCTCTGGACCCGGTGCGAGGTTTGCCACGACGCGGTCCTTCCATGGACCGGGACGGGGTCATCATGGTGCCCAGGTGGGTACGGGGTCTGCGTGACCACACCATCTGCCGCCCTGCATGCCGGCGCGAGCAGCCTCGCCGAGGCGGCCGGCGCGCTGGCCTCGCGCCTCCCCGAGGCCCTGGCGCCGCTGGCGGCCATCGCCTACAACCTGCGCTGGAGCTGGACGCCGGGGGGAGCGGACCTGTTCGAATCGCTGTCGCCCTACCGCTGGGAGCTGTCGGGCCACAACCCGGTGCGCCTGCTCCAGGAGCTGTCGGTGCCCACGCTGGACGAGGCGGCCGGCGATGAGCAGCTCCTGCAGCGCGCGCAACAGGTCCAGCGGACGATCGACGAGGATCTGCAACGCCCGCCGACCGAGGTCCCCAGCACGGCCTACTTCTGCGCCGAGTTCGGCGTGCACCGCTCGGTCCCCGTCTACTCAGGCGGCCTGGGCGCCCTGGCCGGCGACCACCTCAAGGAGGCCTCCGACCGCGCGCTCCCGCTGGTCGGCGTCGGCCTGATGTACAACCAGGGCTACTTCCGCCAGCGCCTGGACGCGAGCGGGTGGCAGCACGAGTACTGGGTGCCCACCGATCCGCCGCTGCTGCCCGTCGCGTTGGAGCGCGACGAGGAGGGCCGGCCGGTGACCGTCACGGTGCCCATCGACGGCGAGCCCGTGGTCGCGCAGATCTGGCGGGTGCAGGTCGGGCGCGTCCCGCTCTTCCTGCTTGACACAGAACGCCCCGACAACAGCCGCCTGGCGCGCTGGATCTGCTCCCAGCTGTACGTCGGCGACCCCCAGACGCGCCTGGCCCAGTACGCGCTGCTGGGCATCGGCGGAGTGCGGGCCCTGCGGGCATTGGGAATGGAGCCCGACAACGTGCACCTCAACGAGGGCCACGCGGCCTTTGCCACCCTTGAGCGCGCCAGGCCGGCGATCGAGGGCGGCAGCTCCCTCGATGACGCGCTGGGGCAGGCGCGGGAAGGCACCCTCTTCACCACCCACACCCCCGTCCCCGCGGGCAACGACGCCTACCCCGGCCAGCAGGTCTGCGAGGTCCTCGGCGGCTTCGCCCAGGAGGCAGGGGTGGACCCATGGCGCATCGTCGAGCTGGGGCGCACGCATCAGTACGACTTCGACGAGCCCTTTGGGGTCACCCAGTTCGCGCTGCGCACGAGCCGCGCCGCCAACGGCGTGGCCAGGCGACACGGCGAGGTCGCGCGCCAGATGTGGCACGTGCTGTGGGCTGACCGCGAGGTGCACGAGGTGCCCATCGGCCACGTCACCAACGGCGTGCACCTGCCCAGCTGGGTGGGGCGCGCGATGGCGCGGCTCTTCG
>DASZCY010000243.1:0-4236 GCA_035942615.1 Solirubrobacteraceae bacterium
GGGCACGACCTCCCCGTCGTCGTCCCCGGACTCGGGCACCGGGTCGTCCTCGGGCTCCGGCCCGGGGTCGGGGTTCTGCGCGGCCACCACCGGGGCGGTGAAGATGGTCTCCGCCGGGGTGGCGTCACGGGTGGGCTCAAACGCGTTGACCGCATCGGTGGCCGGCGGTGTGCCCGGCGGGGTCCGGGGGTTGGTCACGTTGGACGACGCGCGGACGGCATCGACGCCCGAGAAAGCGCGCCCGAGCACCGCGGTGACCAGGGACCCGTTGGCCAGCGCCACTCGCGCGCGCAGCACCTCCACCAGGCCGCGGGCGAAGGTCCCGTCGCCCTGCTCGGAGAAGCCCCCGCCGATGATCAGCTCCGAGCCCTCGAGGGGGCCGCCGGGGCCGATCAGGCCGCTCAGCACGGGATCGAGCAGCAGACGCACCGCGTCGAGGTCCGAACCCGCGTAGGTCGAGGGATCGAGCAGGTTGGTGCCCCGCGGCACGGTGATGGTGATGGGGGCCTGCCCGCCGATCGTCACCGTCACGTTGACCAGCGCGGGGTCCGCCGCCGGACCGGCGTTGAAGCGGAGCACCGGCTCGGCGTCCGGCGTCATACGAAGCGCGAGATCCGTCAGCAGAAAATCGATGACGTTGTTCGAGGTGATGCCGTTCGCGACGCTCTGGCTCGAGGCGGTGATCGCCTGGACGGTGATCAGGCCGCCGGCCAGGGAGCTGGGCGCGTCGATGGCACTGGCGCCCCGCGCCCGCACGGTACCGTCGGCGGTGCGCGACACGTCGGCCTCACCGCGCCCGGCCGGGATGGAGGCCGCGCCCTGGATGATCGCGTTGGCCAAGGTGGACTCGTTGGTCGTCGCGGCCGTCGTGCCGTCGGTGGAGGCCGTGCTCTGGGTCTCTCCCCTGGCGACCTGGACGGTCACCGGCCCTTCGTTGATGTTGATGACGGCGTTCTGGCCGCCGGCGTCGGCGGGCGCGGAGGACTGCACGGAACCGGGCTGGGCGATGGTGGTCCCGCCCGCCTCGATGCGCAGGGGGGTCGCGCTGCCCACGGCGGTGTCCTCGGCCTCGTTCTCGGGGCTGGCGGGCGAGTCGGGGATGATGCCGGCGTCGGAGTTGACCGCGCCGGTGGCCTCACCGGCGGTCACCTCGAGCGGCGCGTCGCCCGATCCGCTGGGCGGTGCGACCTGCACCTCGGCGGCGGTGCCCTCCGCCTGGCCGCTGTAATCAGGCGCCGGGGTTTGGGCGAACACGGTCCAGGGCATCAGTGCGCTCAGCAGGCACGTGCACAGGAACAGGGCGAGACTGGACCGCGCGCGGCGGCTTCGAAGAACGGGCAGGACGCCCGAGATTCCTCGGGCAGAAGACAAGGATTCCCACTCCTTGGTAGGTGTGGTGCTCGACTATCGGCAGGCGAGCAAACCGACTTGAGCCTTCTTGAGCTCCGTTCGGGCGCCTGGACGGATGTCGTACTCAGAAGACCACGGTGCGTCCCTCGGAGATCAGCACGCGGTCGTCCAGGTGCCAGCGCACGGCACGGGCCAGCACCCGGCGCTCGATGTCGCGGCCCACCTCGGTGAGCTCGGCGACGCTGTGGCGGTGATCCACCCGCTCGACGTCCTGCTCGATGATCGGGCCCGCGTCGAGGTCCGCCGTGACGTAGTGGCCGGTCGCGCCGATGATCTTCACCCCGCGCTCCAGCGCCCGTCGGTAGGGGTCGGCGCCCACGAAGGCCGGCAGGAAGGAGTGGTGGATGTTGATGACCGGGCGCGCGAGGCGCTCGAGGAACCCGCCCGAGAGGATCTGCATGTAGCGCGCCAGCACCACCAGATCGACCTCGCGGGCGGCCAGCTCCCCGAGCATCGCCTCCTCGGCCTCGGCCTTGCCGCCCTTGGGCACGGGGATGTGGCGAAAGGGCACCTCGAAGCGCTCGGCATCCACCGCGCTGTCGGGGTGGTTGGAGGCCACGAGGACGATCTCGGCGGGCAGGTCGCCACGGCGGTGGCGCCACAGGAGGTCGAGCAGGCAGTGGTCCTCGCGCGAGACGAGCACCGCAACGCGTTTGAGGGGGCGGCTGGGCGCGATGCGCCACTCCATGGCGAAGGGGGCGGCGACCTCGGCGGCGAAGGCGGTGGCCAGCTCCCCGGCGTCCGCGCCGGCGTCGCCCACCCACTCCAGGCGCATCAGGAAGCGTCCGCCCTGGGGATCGGTCGAGTACTGGGCGGAAGACGTGATGTTCACCCCGCGGCGGGCGAGAAAGGTCGACACCGCGGCCACGATGCCCGGACGGTCCGGGCAGGCGATGAGCAGCCGCGTCGAGGCCGGCGGCTCGTGGACCGGGTCGGTCAGAAGGGGGCGACCGCGGCGCGGTCAACGGTTGGGGCGGGCACGGCCGCCGAGTCTAGGTGGATGCCTGGCGGGTAGCAGAGGGGCCGCCGCCCGTGTTCGCCGTCTACGCCTCCGCCCCCAACGCCGAGGACCCCCTCTCCGCGCTCGACCAGGGTGAGCGCCCCGATCCCGAGGTGGCCGACGGCTGGGTCGAGGTCGACGTCCGCGCGGCGAGCCTCAACATGCACGACGTCTTCACGTTGCGCGGGGTCGGCCTCCCAGAGGACCGCTTTCCCATGATCCTCGGCTGCGACGGCGCCGGGGTGCTCGACGACGGCACCGAGGTGGTCATCCACAGCGTGATCTCCTCGCCCGGGTGGGTCGGCGACGAGACGCTCGACCCCCGGCGCACCCTGCTGACCGAACTGCACCCCGGCACGTTCGCCGAGCGCGTCGCGATCCCCGCGCGCAACGCGCTGCCCAAACCGGCCGGCCTGTCGTGGACCGAGGCCGCGTGCATGGGCACCGCGTGGCTGACCGCTTATCGCATGCTGTTCGTCCGCTCCGGTCTGCGTCCGGGGCAGACCATGCTCGTCCAGGGAGCGTCGGGAGGCGTGGCCACCGCGCTGACGGCGCTGGGCGCGGCCGCCGGCCTGCGCGTGTGGGTCACCGGCACCACCGAGGACAAGCGAGCGGTCGCCGAGGCCCAGGGCGCCCACGCGACCTTCGAGCCTGGCGCCCGCCTGCCAGAGCGGGTCGACGGCGTCTTCGAGACCGTCGGGCGGGCCACCTGGTCACATTCGGTGAAGTCGCTCAAGCCCGGCGGCGTGATCGTGATCTCCGGGGCCACGAGCGGCGACGCCACCGCCGCCGAGTTGCATCACGTGTTCTTCCGCCAGCTGCGCGTGGTCGGCTCGACCATGGGTACCCGCGACGAGCTCGCCGACCTGCTGGCCTTCTGCGAGCACAAGCAGGTCAGACCGCTCGTCGGAAGCGAGCTTCCGCTGGACTCTGCGCGCGAGGGCTTCGAGGCCATGCTCGACGGGCGCACCGCGGGTAAGATCGTCCTCACGCGTTGAGCATTGTCGGCGCGGCCGTGTGTGCGGCACCTCACACAAACGATCCAGCGGGCGGGGTGCTGCGCAGTTTCCCCCATGAACAACAAGATCCTATTTCGCACACCGGCCATCCTGGCCGCCACGGGCGCCATGGCGCTCGGCGTCGCCGCCTGCGGCGGCGAGGAGGAGGAGCCCCAGAGCGGCGCCGCCCCGCAGCAGCAGCAGCAACAGCAGCAACAGCCCCAGCAGCAGCCCGAGCCGGTCGCCGCCCTCACCAACGTCGACGGGCAAACGACCAGCGTCAAGCTGGACAAGGGCTTCCTCGATGCGCTTGAGATGCTGAAGGTCACACCGGGCGTCGTCGGCGATGCCGAGCTTGAGGAAGGCTCACTCAAGTTCCCCATCACCGGGGGCGACGTGAAGTACTTCGAGCCCGGCTCGGTCAGCCCCTACGTCCAGGGCGAGCTCCTGCACGAGGGCAGCGGCCTGAGCCTGACCGCCGGTGGCACCGAGGTGGAGCTCACCGACTTCAACGTCGACCCGGGCGCGTCGGTCCTCACCGGCCGCGTGACCGTCGACGGCGAGGTCGCCATCGACGAGGCCCCGCTGTTCTTCCTCGACGGCAGCACGCTGGAGCCGCTGCGCACGACCGACGACGGCCGCGCGGTGCTCGAGGGCACCACGGTCGAGCTCAAGGCCGAGGCCGCCGAGACACTCAACGACACCTTCGGCATCGACGACCTCGAGGAGGGCCTGAAGATCGGCACCGCCAAGATCGTCCTCCAGGGCGAAGCGGGCTGAGGACCCACACCCCCTGAGCCTCTCGCGGCCCGCCGGCCGGCGCACCGA
>DASZCY010000244.1:0-7734 GCA_035942615.1 Solirubrobacteraceae bacterium
GTCTCGGTGATGGAGTCGTCGGGCACCCCCTCCTCGTCGCGGTAGCCGGGCACCGCCTCGCCGCTCATCGTGCCTGCCGTGTACTGGCCGTGCACCGCGTCGCCGGCCCCGGGCGGGCGGATAGCGCGCAGGACCTTGACCTTCTCGTCGCGCACCTCGTCGGCCGAGAAGCTCACCGGCGGTTCCATGCACAGCAGCGTGAGCAGCTGGAGCATGTGGTTCTGGATGAGGTCGCGCAGCGCGCCCGAGGCGTCGTAGTAGCCCGCGCGCGAGCCGATCCCGATGTCCTCGGCCGCGGTGATCTGCACGTGGTCGATGTAGTTGCGGTTCCACAGCGGCTCGAACATCGCGTTGGCGAAGCGAAAGGCCAGAACGTTCTGGACCGTCTCCTTGCCCAGGTAGTGGTCGATGCGAAAGACCTGGTCCTCGCGGAAGACGTCGAGCACCTGAGCGTTGAGCTCGCGCGCCTCGGCCAGGTCGCTGCCGAAGGGCTTCTCGACGACCACGCGCGCCTGCGCGCCCTCGAGGTCGTCCAGCCCGCTCGCGCCGAGCTCGCGCACGATGACGGGGAAGAACGAGGGCGCGGTGGACAGGTAGAAGCAGCGGTCCAGCGGCTCGCCGGCCTCCTCGTCGCGGGCGACCAGCACCGCCTCCAGGCGTTCATAGACCGAGGGGTCGTCGAAGGAGCCGCTGACGTAGCACGCCGAAGCCAGCAGCGCCTCGAGCACCGCCTCGTCGGGCGGGCGGCGCGAGAACTCGCGCACCGCGTCGGTGGCCTGGGTGCGAAAGTCCTCGTCGGCCAGCTGCGAGCGCGAGGAGCCCACGAGATGGAAGCGCTCGGGCAGCGCGCCCTCGTGGGCCAGGTTGTACAACGCCGGCAGCAGCTTGCGCCGGGCCAGGTCGCCGGTGGCGCCGAAGATGACCAGCGTGGTGGGATGGACGGGCAGGCGCTCCAGCCCCGCGGTGAGCGGGTTGGCGGGCAGGGCCTTAGCCATCGGCCCGCCGCTGCGTGGGGTGTCCTCCGAACTGGGCGCGCAGCGCCGAAAGCACCCGTCCCGTGAAGTCGCCGTTGTCGCGCGAGTAGAAGCGGGCATACAGCGCCGCGGTGATCACCGGGGTGGGCACGTCGCGGTCCATGGCCTCCTCGATCGTCCAGCGCCCCTCGCCCGAGTCGCCGGTGTGCGCGCTGAGCCCGGCGAGATCGCCGCCCTCCTGCTCGAAGGCCAGCGCGGCCAGCCCGCACAGCCACGAGCGCACTACCGAGCCCTGCATCCACAGGTGGGCGATCTGGGCCTGGTCGAGGTCGAACGGGGCCTTGTCGAAGAGGTCAAAGCCCTCGGCGTAGGCCTGCATGAGCCCGTACTCGACGCCGTTGTGGACCATCTTCACGTAGTGGCCCGCTCCCGTGGGACCCATGTGCCCCCAGCCTTGCCCGTGCTCCTCGCTGGGCGGCGGGGCCAGCACGTCGAGGACGGGGCTCAGGCGCGCCACCGCCTCGTCGGGACCGCCGACCATCATGCAGTAGCCCTCCTGCAGGCCCCACACCCCGCCCGAGGTGCCCACGTCGACGTAGCCGATCCCCCGCGCGGCGAGCGCCTCGCCCCGCGCGCGGTCCTCGGTCCACTTGGAGTTGCCCCCGTCGACCACGGCGTCGCCGCCCTCCAGCAGCTCGCCCAGGTGCTCGACGGTCTGCTGGGTGATCTCGCCGGCGGGGACCATGACCCACACCGCACGCGGCGGGTCCAGCGCGGCGACGAGCTCCTCGAGCGAGCCCGCCGTCTGGGCGCCGTGCTCGCCCGCCAGCTCGCGCGCCTGCTGGGAGGGGTCGAAGGCGACCACGTCGTGATCGGAGTCGCGCAGGATGCGCGCGACCATGTTGCTGCCCATGCGACCCAGTCCCACGAACCCGATCTGCATGACGCGGGGCGTACCCGCTGCCGGTCAGGAGGAACGAGGCCTTGGCGTTCTTCTGCCCTCCTGGAGGCCGGTCACAGCAGGCGCTGAAGGCGATCGGTCAGCTGCCGCAGGTCCGCGGCGGGGTCCTCGCCGGCCAGGCGCAGGCGCTCGGCGGGCCGGCCCCGCTCGCGCAGGGTGCGCAGGTCGCCCAGCGCCTGGGCGCTTTTCAGCGTCTCGAAGGAGAAATCGCGGCCGGGGATGTCGCGATCCTGGTCGGCCCCGTGCACGAGCTGGAGGAAGCGCCCGGTGGGCGGGCCGCCCTTGTGCAACTGCCCGGTGGAGTGCATGTAGCGCGGGCCATAGCCGAAGGTCGTCGCGCAGCCCGTGCGCTCCTGAAGCAACGCGCGCAGGGTCGCGGCGGCCTCGTCGATGGCGGGGGAGGGGGCGACGAAGGCCAGCAGCGCCAGGTAGGCCGGTGGCTGGGCATCCAGCAGCGCGCGCAGATCCTCGTCGCCCGCCTCGCCTTCGTCGGGCAGAGGCAGGTCGCCCAGAATGTCGACGATGGCGTCCTTGGTCGCCTGCACGTCGGGCTGGTCGAAGGGGTTGACCTCCAGCGCCCAGCCGGCGACGGCGGTGGCCACCTCGGTGGTGAAGAACAGGCGGCCGAGGTCCTCGGGCGCGGTGAAGCCGTGGGCGGTGGCGTCGAAGAGCTGGCGGTCGGGGCCGTGCTCGGCGCCCGGCGGCGCGTCGGCCACGGGCAGGATCCCCCGGCCCTCCTTGCCCAGCGACTCGGCGAGCAGCTGCTCGAGCCACAGGCCCACGGTGGCGATGGCCGTCGGCGCGCGGATGATGAGCTTGTCGCGTCCGTCGCGCGCGTGCGCGGCCCAGGTCAGGCCGAGGTCCAGGCCGGCCCGTGCGGCATGCTGCTCGTCGAAGTCCAGCAGCGCGTCGAGGTCCGCGCCGTGCAGGGCGGCAGGCACCAGGCCGTAGAACGACAGTGCGCTGTAGCGTCCGCCGATCTCGGGATCGTTGCGAAACGCGCGCCGGAAGCCGCGCTCGCGCGCGACCTCCTCGAGCTCCGAGCCGGGGTCGGTGATCACCACAAAGCGAGCCGGGTCGTGGTGACGCTTCCAGAAGTACTCGAGTTGGGAGCGCGTCTCGGTGGTGCCCCCGGACTTGGAGGAGGTCACCACGAGGGCCCCCTCGGCGCTGGTGGCCGCCAGCGCATCGCCGTCGCTGGAGTCCAGCACCTCCACCGCGAGGCCCCGCGGCGCGAAGGAGCGCGCGAAGACCAGGGGCGCCAGGGAGGAGCCACCGATGCCCAGCACCACCGCCCGCTCCAGGCCGTCGTCGGCGCACGCCGCGGCGAAGGCGCCCAGGTCGCCGGTCTGCGCGCGCATGGCGGCGGGCGAGCCCAGCCAGCCCATGCGGTCGGCGCCCTCCGGCCGGCCGGCGGGACCGAAGAGGGTGTCGTCGCGCCGCCACAGGCGCCCGAGCACGTCCTCCTCGCGCGCACGCTCACGCAGCTCTTGGAGCAGGGTGGCGGCGGGACCGGCGGGATCGCTAAGCCCGGGCCCTCGCGCTTCCTGGCTCACAGGCTGGCATCCCAGCCATCACGCTCCAGCGTCTCGATCTTGGCCAGCCGGCGGGCGTGTCGCTCCTCGCCGCTGAACTCGGCGTCGGCGAAGGCCACGGCCAGCTCGCCGGCCACGGCCGGGCCGATCACCCGTGCCCCCAGGCACAGCACGTTGCAGTCGTCGTGGGAGACGCACTGGGCCGCGCTGTAGTGGTCGTGACAGCAGGCCGCGCGGATCCCCTCCAGCTTGGCGGCGGCCACGCTCACCCCGGCCCCCGAGCCGCACACCACGATCCCGCGCGCCGCCTCCTTCTCGTGAACCGCGGTGGCCACCCGCAGCGCGGCGTCTGGGTAGTCATCGCAGGTGCCCAGGTCATCGACCTCGTGCCCCTCGGCGCGCAGCGCCTCGATCACCGACTCGCGCAGCGTCTCGCCCGCGTGGTCGAATCCGCAGACCAACTTCACGCCGCCGTCTCCTCCCGTTCGCGTTCCTGTCCGGCCAGCAGGGCGGCGCCCAGCACGCCGGCCTCGCCGCCGCGGCGGGCAAGGCGGATCTCGGTGCGGGTGCCCACGCCGGGGAGCATAAGGCGCTCGGCAACCTCGCGCACGGGCTCGAGCAGGACGTCGCCGGCGGCCGAGACGCCGCCCCCGATGGCCACCACGGCCGGATCGAGGAGGTTGACCAGGTTGGCCACGCCCACGCCCAGGCGCTCCCCGAGGATGCGCACCGCCTCCAATCCGCCCGCCTCCCCGCGCCGGGCGGCCGCCACCGCGGCGCGGCCGTCGGGCAGGCCCCGCTCGGCGGCCAGCCGACCCAGCGCGCCGCCGGAGGACCAGGCCTCCCAGGAGTCGGGGTGCGGGGGCGTAGCGCGCGCGGGCGCCCCCGCGGTCACGTCGGCCGCCACGATCATGTGGCCGACCTCGGCGGCCGCTCCCGTGGCGCCGCGGTAGACGCGCCCGTCGATCACCACCCCGCCGCCCAGGCCGGTGCCCACGGTGACCATCACGAGGTCGTCCGTGCTGGGGTCCGCCTCCTCGCCCAGCGCCTCCGCGAGCGCCGCGCAGGCGCCGTCGTTGTCGACGAACACGGGCACGCCAAGGCGCTCGCGCAGCACCTCGCGCAGGGGGACGCCGGCCAGCGGGATGTTGACGCTGAAGCGCGCGGTGCCCGTAGCGAAGTCGATCACCGAGGGCACCGCGACGCCCACGGCCTCGGCTGAGCCCGCCTCACGGATGCGCGCCTCGAGGTCGTCCAAGAGCGCGTCGGTGTCGCCGGTGGGGGTGGGGGTGGAGGCCGACTCGCCCAAGCGTCCATCCTCCAGGGCGGCCACCGCCACCTTCGTCCCGCCCACGTCGACGCCGAGCAGCCTCACGAAGGCAACCCTCTCACGATGCGGTAGCGCACAAAGAGGGCGCCGTCGGCCTCCAGCACCCAGACGAGCTCCAGCGCCGGCGCGGGGTCCAGCTCCGCCCCGGCGAGCAGGGCGAATGGAGGCTGGCCACCGGCCAGCAGCGGCGAGACGGTCACGAACAGCTCGTCCACCACGCCGGCGTCGAGCAGTCCGCGCAGCAGCGTGGGCCCGCCCTCGCACAGCAGCGCGCGCACCCCGTGCTCGGCGCGCAGGCGGCGCAGCGCCGCCACCGGCTCGGCCTCGTCACCGGTGAGCACCACCACGGGCTGCGCGGGGTCGCTGAGCAGCGGCACATCGGGGATCTGCCCCGAACGACTGAGCACGACCGCCAGCGGATCGGCGGCCAGCCCACGGGCCTCGCGCTGGGCGCGCCGTTCGGGGTCGCGTACCAGGCGGCCGTAGTTCTCGGCGCGCAGGGTGACGGTGCCGGCCAGCACCGCGTCGACCTGGGCGCGCAGGCCGTGGAAGACCACGCGGTCGGCGCGGACGGTCAGCGCCCGAGAGCCCCCGCCCACGGCGGCGCGTCCGTCGACGCTGACGACCATGTTGGCCAGCACCACGGGGCGCTCGGGCGGGGCCAGGGCGCCCGGCGCCAGACCGTCCAGCGCGCGCTCACCGGCGACGATCGCGTGGTCGGGGAACAGGCGCCGAAGACGCACGGGCCGCGCTCTACCCCGCCGGCCGTCCGGGGCAGTCGTGCCCCGGACGGCAAGCCTGGCAAGCTGGTCGAGGTGACCGACGGCCAGATGCTGCTCGCCTTCGGGGGGCTCCTCGTGGCCGGGCTGATCGCGTCGCTGCTCGCGGGGCGCCTGCGGGTCCCCGGCCTCGTCGTCCTGCTGGGCGTCGGCATGGCCATCGGAACCGACGGCCTCGGGCTCGTGGACTTCGACGACGTCGAGCTGGCCCGCACCGTGGGGATCATCGCGCTGGTCCTGATCCTCTTCGAGGGCGGCCTGGCCGCGGGCTGGCCGGAGATCCGTCCGGTGCTCGGGCCGTCGCTGGCGCTGGCCGTGGCGGGCACGGCGCTCACCGCGGTGATCACCGGCCTGGCCGCGGCGTGGCTGCTCGGTCTCACGGTCCTGCAGGGGCTGCTCGTCGGCGCGGTGCTCTCCTCCACCGACGGCGCGGCGATCTTCGCGATCCTGCGTGGGTCCACGCTGCGCCGGCGCCTGGCCCGCACCCTGGAGGGCGAGGCCGGCTTCAACGACCCCGTCGCGGTGCTGCTGGTGCTCGGCTTCATCGCGCTGATCCAGGAGCCGGCCTACGGCCTCGTCGACTTCGTCGGGGAGCTCGTGCTCGAGCTGGGGGTGGGCGCGGTCATCGGGCTGGCCATCGGCTGGCTCGCCGTTCGCGCGCTGGACAGGTTCACGCTCGCCTCCGCCGGCCTGTATCCGGTGGCGTCGATCGCGATCGTCGCCGTGGCCTACGGGGCCGCCGACGTGGCCCACGGCTCGGGCTTCCTCGCCGTGTACCTCACCGGGCTGGCCATCGGCTCCAGCACGGTGACGGCCAAGCGGACCATCGTCACCTTCCACGACGGTCTGGCCTGGGTGGCCCAGCTGCTGATGTTCCTGACGCTGGGGCTGCTGGTCTTCCCCAGTCAGATCGGCTCGATCGCCCTGGAGGGCACGGTCGTCGCGGTGGTGCTCGCCGTGGTCGCCCGGCCACTGGCCACGCTCATCTCGACTGTCGGCGCCGGGTTCACGCTGCCCGAACGCGTGGTGCTGGGCTGGGCGGGGCTTCGCGGGGCGGTGCCCGTGGTGCTGGCCACCTTCCCGCTGCTGGCCGGGGTGGAGGGCAGCGAGAGCCTGTTCAACCTCGTCTTCTTCGTGGTCGTGCTCTCGGTGTTGGCCCAGGGGCTGACCTTCGAGCCGCTGGCCCGGGCGCTGGGGGTGACCACCGACGAGGCCGCGGTGCCCATGCAGCTCATGGAGCCCGCGACCATCCGCCGGATGGGCGCGGAGATCGTGGAGTTCCCGGTGGCGCCGACCGACGCGGCGGCCGGACGGCTGGTGCGCGAGCTGGGACTGCCCCGCGAGGCGCTGCTCAACGTCATCGTGCGCGGCGAGCAGGCGATCCCACCGCGGGGCTCCACGCGCATCGAGCCCGGCGACCGCCTGCACGTGCTCGTGCGCCAGGAGGCGGCGGTGGAGTTCCGTGATCTGATGCGCCGCTGGCGCGAGGGCCCGCTCGATGTGCGCGACCGCCCCAGGCCCTCACCCGGCTATCCCGCCGTGTTCACGACGCGCCCGTGGCGCTCCACCGACGGCGACCCCCAGGCGCCCGAGCACGTCGACGGCACGGCGGTGGCGGTGCGCCTGCGCACGCGCCGCGACGCCCCCGGAGCCCTGCTGGCCCTCGAGGACGGTTCCTTCGAGGTGGCCGGCCCGGTGCTGGCCCGCGGGTCCCCGGGGCCGCTGCAGGACTTCGCGCGCCGCCGTGCGGCCCGCGCGCGCACCGAGGCCGAGCGGGCCTGGTGGCGTGAGGTGATCGGGGCGCTGGCGGCGATCTGAAGCCGTCCGGCGCCGGCCTCCGCGCTCATCGGCCGCGGGCGGGCTGCCGATGGGTGTCCCGAGATGCTCCCCGCCATGCTGCGCACGGCGGCGGCGATCGCCAGCCTGCTGGTCGTCCTCGCCTTCGCGCTGTTCGCCGCCGACCAGTTCGCCTCCGCGCGCGACCAGGCCCGCGCCGACCTGGGCGCGATCGGGGCCCTGCCGCGAGAGGACAACCGCGAGGCCGCCCGGGGATGGCTGCGCGAGGACCTCGACGCGGTGGCCGGCGTCCTAACCGCCCCGTTCGCCTGGGCGGGCCCAGGCGAGGACCCGTGGGTGGTCAACGGCGGTCCGGCCC
>DASZCY010000245.1:0-2890 GCA_035942615.1 Solirubrobacteraceae bacterium
GTCCCGGCGCGCGCCGGATCGGTCCGTGTGCCGGGCAAGAACGTCCGCGAGCTGGCGGGCCACCCTCTGCTGGCCTACTCCATCGCCGCCGCCCACGAGAGCGGGCTGTTCGACGCGGTGGTCGTGTCGACCGACAGCGAGCAGACCGCCGAGGTCGCGCGCCGCTATGGAGCCGAGGTGCCCGATCTGCGACCCCCCGAGCTGGCCGGGTCCACGTCGCCGGACATCGACTGGATCGAGCACGTCCTGCGCGGGACGACCTACGACGCCTTCGCCATCCTGCGCCCCACCAGCCCGTTCCGTCGCGGCGCCACCATCCTCCGAGCCTGGGACGCCTTCACCGCGGTCCCCGAGGCCGACTCGCTGCGTGCGGTGCGTCCGGTCCGCGAGCACCCGGGGAAGATGTGGGTCATCGAGGGCGAGCTCATGCGCCCGCTGCTGTCCCAGCCGGCCGGCGAGATTCCCACCCACTCGCGCCAGACCGCGGCGCTGCCCGCCCTCCACGTGCAGGACTCCTCGCTGGAGATGGCCTGGACGCGGATCGTGGCCGACCGCGAGATCGCCGGCCGCCGCGTGGTGCCGTTCCTCAGCGAGGGCGCGGAGGGCTTCAGCATCGACTACCCCGACGACTGGGAGGCCGCCGAGCGCCTGGCTGCCGCCCAGCCCGCGCTGCTGCCCCCCGTGGAGGTCCCCGCCTGAGCCATGGAAGCCGCCACCTTCGCCGCCAACGCCCCGCTCGCCCTGCGCTACGTGCCACCGCGCGAGCTCGAAGGGATCCGCCGCATGGAGGACCCCGTGCAGCGCGTCGCGGCCTTCGCCGACGCCTCGCGCATCAACGCGCTGAGCTCCATCATGGAAGCCGGCTCCGGCCACGTCGGCACCTCGTTCAGCGTCCTGGAGATCCTCAGCTGGCTGCATCTGGAGGTGGTCGAGGGCGACGACGTGGTGTTCTCCTCCAAGGGCCACGACGCGCCGGCCGCCTACGCCGTGCTGGCCGGGGTGGGCAAGCTCGACTTCGACCTGCTGCACCGCCTGCGCCGCCTGGGCGGCCTGCCCGGGCACCCGGACATCGAGGCGGTGCCCGCGGTGGCGACGAACACCGGCTCGCTGGGCATGGGCGTCTCCAAGGCCAAGGGCTTCGCACGCGCCGCGCGTCTGCAGAACCGACGCCGGCGCGTGTTCGTGGTCACCGGCGACGGCGAGCTGCAGGAGGGCCAGTTCTGGGAGTCGCTGGGCCAGGCCGCCAACGAGGGCCTGGGCGAGATCACCGCCATCGTCGACCACAACAAGATCCAGTCCGACACCTGGATCGACCAGGTCAGCGACCTCGGCGACCTGGAGACCAAGGTGCGAGCGTTCGGCTGGGCGGTCGCGCGCTGTGACGGCAACGACGTGCAGGCGTTGGGCGAGGCGCTCGGAGCCCTGCTCGACGAGCATCCCGACCGGCCGAA
This sequence comes from Solirubrobacteraceae bacterium, assembly GCA_035942615.1. Classification (GTDB taxonomy): domain Bacteria; phylum Actinomycetota; class Thermoleophilia; order Solirubrobacterales; family Solirubrobacteraceae; genus Siliceabacter. Next base: position 1,452 of record DASZCY010000245.1, read on the forward strand.
GCTGCTGGTCGCCGACACCGTCAAGGGCTCGGGGGCGACGGTGTTCGAGGCCCACGACCTGGAGCGCTCGGCCACCGCGCTGTATGCCTTCCACTCCGGCGCCCCCGGGCCCGACCAGTACGCCGGCGCGCTGGGCGAGATCGCAACCCGCCTGGGCGCGCGGCTGGGGCGGGAGGTCGCCTACGAGGAGGCCCAGGCGCCGCGGCGCACCCAGCCCTCCGCCCCGCAGAAGCTGCCCTTCGCCTACGGGGAGGCGCTGGCCGACGCGGGCGAGCGCGAGCCGCGCCTGGTGGCCCTGGACGCCGACCTGTACCTGGACACCGGCCTGATTCCCTTTCGCGAGCGTCATCCCGAGCGCTTCGTGGAGTGCGGCATCGCCGAGCAGGACATGGTCAGCCAGGCAGGGGCGCTGGCGCTGGGGGGCATGCTCCCCGCCGCCCACTCCTTCGCGTGCTTCATGACCCCCCGGGCCAATGAGCAGATCTTCAACAACGCCACCGAGGCCACGAAGGTGCTCTACGCCGGCACCCTGGTGGGGATCGTCCCCGGCGGCCCCGGCCACTCCCACCAGATGATCCGCGACATCGCGCTCATGGGCTGCCTGCCGGGCATGGCGTGCCTGGAGCCCGCCACCGACCACGAGGCGCGCCTGTGCGTGCAGTGGGCGGTCTTCGAGGCGCCGGGCTCGGTCTACATCCGCCTGGTCTCGGTGCCCTGGGAGCTGGGCTTCGAGCCCTGGAAGACCGAGCGGCTGGAGCCCGGACGGGGCACCGTGGTGCGCGAGGGAACAAGCGCGATGGTGGTGTGCACCGGCCCGGTGCTGCTGTCCCAGGCCCACGTGGCGGCTGAGCGCCTGGGCGACGTGGGCGTGGTCTCGCTGCCCTGGCTGCGCGACGTGGACGGCGACTGGCTGGGCGAGGTGACCGGCGACGCCCCGGTCGTGGTGCTCGACAACCACTGGCACGTCGGCGGCCAGGGCGACGCGGTGCGCGCCGCGCTGGGCGGCCGGCCTGTCGAGGTGTGGGGCATCGACCGCCTGCCCGCCTGCGGCTCCAACGAAGAGGTGCTGCGCGAGCACCGCCTCGACGCCGACTCGCTGGTCGAGCGCCTGCGGGAACTGCGATGACGGCCACGGCGCCGACGTCGGCAGACGGGGAGGGGCGGCTCTACCTGTTCTGGGACATCGACGGGACCCTGCTCGACACCGCGCGAGCGGGGATCTTCGCCTGGGAGGAGGCCATCCGCGAGGTGCTGGGCGATGAGCCCGACATGGCGGAGATGAAGACCGCGGGGCTGACCGACGCGGAGATCGCCCTGAAGGTCGCCGCCGTCCACGGCCACGATGACCCCCGCACGGCCGGCGACCTGCTGCGCAGCTACACGCAGCACCTCCCCGAGCGCCTGGGCTGGCGCCAGGGCCGCGTGCTGCCCAACGTGCA
>DASZCY010000246.1:0-7923 GCA_035942615.1 Solirubrobacteraceae bacterium
GTCCTGCACCCGGCCAAGCTCGAGGTCGTCCGATCGGGCGTGCTGCCCGATCGCGGTGCCCTCGACGTGCTGGCCCCCATCACCAGCCGGGCGTCCGGCACGGTGAACGTCGACTTCCCCGCGGCGGGTCGCCACACGCGCTTCGCCGCCCGGATCGATCCGCGCGCGGGCTCCGTGCGCTTCCAGAGGAACCTGCCGCGGGCGCAGGCCGTCGCGCGCACGGGCATCCTCACCCTGACCTACCCGGGCAACGCCCGCACCCGGGGCCAGGAGGTGCGCCTGCGCGCGGCCGCCGGCCGCGCTCGCCTCGACGCGGACCGCCCCACGCTGCGCGAAGGACGCCTTCGGGCCCGCGGCACGATCGCTCGCCGGGCACGCGGGGTGACGCGCGTGCAGCTCAGCTGGTCCACAGGCGGCCAGGACCGCTCCGTCGAGCTCAACGCCCGGATCGAGGACGGGCGCTGGAGCCTCGACGAGACGCTGCCGGCCCGCGTGGCGCAGGACATCGCGCGCCGCGACGGGACCGTGCACTCCTACACGCTGTTCACCGGCTATCGCCGCGCGGGGATGCGCGGCGAGATGCGCGCCTACGAGGTGCTGGGCGCTCCCTGAAAGCCGCGTGCGGGCTCGCTGCGCTCCAGCGGCAGCAGCTCGGCCAGGCGCAGGTTCTCGTCGGGATCGAGCACCGCATGCTGTGCGCAGGCGGGCACCAGGCGGTCCTCGTCGGGGTGGGCCATGGCGTACGAGCAGGCCTGCAGACGCTCCTGGGTCGCGCGGATGCGCGGGTCGTCGCTCATGATCCCCTGGCCCAGCAGCTCCCAGGCGGGGCGCACGTCGCGCGCGTCCATGAACGAGTGCATCACGTACGTCAGTGCATTGGGGGGGTGGGCGCGCAGATGGCCGACACCGCCGGCGCGCCGGGCGAGGCGTCTTAGCCACGCCACGCCGTGCGGGAGGATCTGCGGGCGACGGGCGACCGCGCGCGCTGTCCGAGCGGCCAGCAGCCCCTTGGGCACGGCGAAGTCCATGCCGCCAAAGGCCGCGACGAAGTCGTCGAGGACCCGCTTGTCGCGCTCGTCGTCTTCGCGGATGAGCGGCACGTAGCGATCGGCGGAGTAGAAGCCGTAGGCGGTGCGGTTGCAGCGCTCGTCGCCGATCTGCACGGTGGCGAAGTGCAGCCGGCCGTTGGCGCCCTCCTCGATGCGCGCCCACACCTCGTCGGTGGAGAAGGCGCGGTATTCGTCCTTCCAGCGGTTGCGGTTGCCCACGAAGGCGGCGGGCTGGAAGGACAGCATGCTGAAGCCCATGTGCCGGCACGCGCGCGTCACCTGGGCGACCTCGTCGATGTTGCCCGGGGTGACCGTCATGTTGTGGGCCAGGAAGTGCTTGACGCCGTGCTCGCGCTCGAGGCGCTGAAACATCTGGCAAAAGCGTTCGCGGTAGGGGTTCAACTCGGCCTCGGACCTGGCGCGCTTGATGCCCCGGCGGCCGAACATCATCGAGTCGAAGTGCCCGGCGAAGCTCAGGAAGTCGAAGCGCCGCCGGCCCGTCTCGGGGTCGAGCGCCAGCGCCTCGAGGTACGCGTAGTCGAAGTCGCCGTGGCTCATGGACATCGGCTTGCGCCCGTGGCGGTGCATGGCCCGCAGGGCGGCGGCATGGTCCTCGGCGCCCAGCAGCGTGACCTCGCCGCCGATGAGCTGCGCGTTGGCGCCCGGGCCGCGCTGGTCACGCAGGTAGGCCATCTGGCGGTCGACCTCCCGCTCGGTGTGCTCGCCGTCGACGCGTACGCGGTTGGCCTCCTTGGCGTGGTAGCAGGGCGTGCAGGCCAGGTTGCAGCGTGGAAAGACGCCGTGGGTGCCCTCGCAGCCGGCCGTGCGCCGTCCGAGCATCTGCGCGCGCGTCCTGACGTGGGCGGGCAGTTCGTCCCAGCGGCGCTGGAGCGCCGCGGTGAGGTCGGGATGCTCGGGCCGGGTGGCCACCTCGAGGTCGCGCAGGCCGTCCACCAGGCTCCTCAGCACGGGTCGCACGCTATGCGGTGCGCGCCCGGCGCGCCCCTGGATCAGGCAGAGGAGGCGGCGCCGGCACTCAGCGCACGACGCGGTAGAGGGCGGCGAGGCGCTGGGCGGGAACCCCCGCCACGTACAGCCAGCGGATTACCCACCACGACGCCAGCGTGCGGGGGATCCCCATGGACCGCCAGCGGCGGTCGGAGGTGGTGGCGGGACCGGGCAGGCATCGCGTGGGGCCCAGCGCCTCCAGGCGGCGCACCAGGTCGTAGTCGTCCATGATGGGCAGCTCGCGGAAGCCGCCCAGGTGCTCCCACGCCGCGCGGGTCAGCCACACCGAGGAGTCGCCGTAGTAGAGGCCGTGCCTGCGCTGGAAGGCATAGACGCGGCCGAGCACCCGCGCAAAGCGATCCCCACCGTCGAAGCGCAGCGCGAAGTTGCCACCCGCCGACCCCTGGCGGGTGGCCTGGGCCAGCGACGCGTAGGCGTCCACGGGCAGGCGGCTGTCGGCGTGCAGGAAGAGGAGCACGTCTCCGCGCGCGGCCCGCGCCGCGGCATTGCACTGGGCTGCGCGCCCGCCCGCGGCGTGCAAGACCCGCGCCCCGACCGGGTGGGCCCGGGCGACGGCCACCGAGGCGTCGCGCGACCCGCCGTCGGCCACCACGACCTCCCAGTTCCCCGGCAGCGTGGCGAGATGATCCAGCGTCGCGGGCAACGTGCGCTCCTCGTGGAGGGCGGGCACCAGGACGGAGACCAGCGGTCCCCCCACGAGCCCGCGGGGCGTCGCGAGAGAGTCTCCGCTCACACCGCGCAGCGGAAGGCGTCGGGCAGCGACCCGTCGGCCTGGCGCAGCCTCAGGAAGCGCTCCACGATGCGCCGCTTGGCCTCGGCCAGCGACACCTCGCCCTCGGCCACCACGAAGTCGGGCGAGGCGTCGCGGTCGCCGCCGACGGGGTGCCAGTGGACCCCGTCGGTGGTCACCGTGAGCTCGGGGACCATGACCGCGTCGGAGACCGCCACGGCGTCGTCGACCTCGGCGGCGAAGCCCCGCTGCACGAGGGGGCGCACCGCAAAGCCGTCGCCGGTGATCCCCATGGTGGCCAGGCGGGCGCGCAGCGGCTCGACCTCGTCGCGGTTGTCGGGGGTCTCGGTCATGGCCACGCGCAGCGGCAGGCCCAGCGAGGCCGCGAGGTCCAGGCCGTCCATGGCGCGCTGCCACGAGCCCGCGCCCCGCCAGCGGTCATGCGTCTCGGCGCGGGCCCCGTCCACCGAGCTCTGCAGAACCAGTCCGGGCCGGCCGCTCAGGCGCGCCAGCTGGCGCCGTCGCCGTCCGCGGAACAGCATCGCGTTGGTGAGCACCACGGTGTCCAGGCGGTCGCTGGCGTACTCGATCATCTCGAGGATGTCGGGGTGCACGAAGGGCTCGCCGCCGGTCAGGTAGAGCTCCGTGAAGCCCTCGTCCAGCGCCTCGTCGACCAGCGCGCGGAAACGCCACGCGGGCATCTCGCGCCGCCGGGCGTGGGGAGATGAGGCCACCACGCAGTACTCGCAAGCCAGGTTGCAATGAAAGTTGGAGTAGACCCACAGGCGCGGTGGGAACAGCGGCGTGCCGAACAGGGAGACCACGGGGCGGCCGTCGTCAGGTGTATCGACGGGCTCGGCCCAGCCCGCGCCGTCGGCGGCCGCGAAGCCGGTGGGCATGGCCTCGCGGTAGACGTGGAACGCGCCGCGGGCGCGCTCTTGCGGGGGCACGATCTCCAGGCAGGTGGTCCACCAGCCGGTCTCGACGGTCTCCACGAAGGGCTCGGGCAGCCCCGCGGCGCGCATGGAGGCCGCCTGCGCGCGCCAGTCGTAGGCCAGCGCCACCAGCTCGGCGCGCGCCCGGCCGCCGGCGAGGTCGACCACCGCGTACCACGTCTCGGGCCGCCCGTCGTTGGCCGGACGACCGACGGTGCCCACGTTGACGACCAGCGTCGCGTCCACCCTGCGCTGCCACGGGATCCCGGTGTGGGTGCACACCAGCACGTCGGGACGCCCGCCGGGGCAGGCGTCGAGGCGCACGCGCAGCTCGTCGTCGTCCAGCGACTCCCACAGGAAGTCGTTGATCGCCAGCGGCGACCCGTGGACCATGTGCACGTCCAGCCCGCCGATCGTCTCGCGCAGCTCGCCGGGCAGCTCGCGCATCCACGCGGCGAAGGCGCGGCCGGTGTATGCCAGCGTGTGGTCGTACATGAGCTGGGCGAAGTGGTTGTCACGCTCGTCGGCGTAGCCGCACCCGCAGTCGGGGTCGCCGCGGCCGATGGCGATGTCGTAGTTGCCCGCGATGCACTCCACGCCGGCCCCGGTCAGCAGTGGCCAGACCGCGTCGCACTCGGCCCCGAAGCCGCCCAGGTCGCCCAGGCTGACGATCCGCTCGCACCCGCGGGCGCGCGCATCATCCAGGCAGGCCTTCACCGCGTAGGGATTCGCGTAGGCCCCTCCGAAGATCGCCAGCCGACCCATCGTTCGAGCATAGGCTCCGCTCTGACCGTGACCTCCTCCGTCACACACCCCCGCATCGCGATACTCGGCGCCGGCCCCATCGGTCTCGAGGCGGCGCTGGCCGCGCACGAGTGCGGCGCGGACTTCACCGTCTTCGAGGCCGCTCGCGCGGTGGGCGGAAACGTGCGCCGCTGGAGCCACGTGCGCACCTTCACGCCGTGGTCCATGACGGTCTCTCCGCGCGTGCGCGCGGCGTTGCCCGACGCGCCCGACGGCGAGGCGCTGCCCTGTGGAGGGGACATCGTGCGCGAGCTGCTGGAGCCGCTGGCCGCCAGCCCGGTGATGGCCGGCCGGGTGCGCACCGGGACCCGGGTGCTGGCCGTGGGCCGCGAGGGAATGCTCAAGCACGAGGCCATCGGTCAGCCTGCCCGCGCCGGGCGGCCGTTCCGCCTGCTGGTGCGTGGGCCTGACGGCGGCGAGGCCATCGAGCACGCCGACGTGGTCATCGACGCCACAGGCACCTACTCGAACCCCAACCGCATGGGCGACGGGGGCATCGACGCGGTCAACGAGCGGGCGCTGGACCACCGCATCGACCGCTTCCTGCCCGACCTGGAGGTCGAGGCGGCCCAGTGGGCGGGGCGCACGATCCTGCTGACGGGTGCGGCCCACTCGGCCCAGACCGCTGCCTGCGCCCTCGCGCGCTTCGCCGCGCATGCGCCCGGTACCCGCGTGGTGTGGGCGGTGCGCGCCCCACGCCCCGCCTGGAGCCCGGTGGCCGGCGACCCGCTGCCCGAGCGCGCGGCGCTCAACGCCGCGGCGGCGCAGCTGGCCGGCGGGGCCCGCGACGCGGTGGAGGTGCGCCCCGGCCGGGTCACCGAGGCGCTGGCCGAGCGCGACGGGCGCGTCGTGGTCACCCTGCGCAACGGCAGCACCGAGGAGGTCGAGGTCGACCGGGTGCTGGCCCTCAACGGCGGGGTGGGCGACCACTCCCTCTACCGCCAGCTGCAGGTACACGAGTGCTACGCCACCGCCGGGCCCATGAAGCTCGCCGCCACGCTGCTGGGCGAGACGGGTGGCGACTGCCTGGCGGTCGGCCCGGCCGGGGCGCAATCACTGGTCAACCCCGAACCGGGCTTCTTCATCCTGGGTGCCAAGTCCTACGGGCGCAACTCGCAGTTCCTCCTGCGCACGGGCTGGCAGCAGGTCGACGACGTCTTCGCGACCCTCATCTGAGAGGACCCGCGCCATGGGGGCGGCGGCCCTGACCGAGGGGGAGCGCTGGACGCGCGAGCAGCTCGAGGTGCTGCTCGCGCGGCGGTTCTCGCCGGCCGCCGTCGCGGCGTTCCTGGTGGCCTCGCAGCACCGGGCGGGGCAGGTTCGCCGTGCCCGCCCCGCGCTGGCCCGCCGCTCGTGCCGATGGATGGCCGCCGGGGCCGCCGCCTACGCGCTGCCCGCGCTGGCCGGGGTGCCGCTGTTCCGCCGCAGCGCCCGGGCGGCGGCTGTCTGGTGGGCGGCCACGTGGCTCATGCTCGACTGGCACCTGGGCATGGTGGAGACCGAGGACGGACGTCCGCGCAACCTCGGCCCGGGCGACGCCGCGACCCTGGTGCGCGTCTGGCTGGTGCCCCTGGCCGCCGACACGCCTCACCCTGGCTTCACCGCTGCGGCGTTTGCCTCCGACGTGCTCGACGGCCGCCTGGCGCGGGCCGGCGAGCCCACGCGCATCGGCCGCGACCTGGAGGGCCTGGCCGACAGCGCCTTCGCGGCGGCCGCCCTGCGCGGCGCGGTGCGCCGGGGCTGGGTGACGCCCGTGGTGGGGTGGGGAGAGATCGCTCGGCTGGGCGCCGGCTTCGCCTACGGGCTGTGGATCTACTTCGCCCGCGCCCGGCGCCCCGATCCCGGCGTCACGCGCGCCGCGCGGATCACCACCCCGGTGCGTGCGGCGGGGCTGGCCGCCGCCGGGGCGGGCCGCTCCCGGGCCGCCGCGGCGCTGCTGGGGGCCGGAGGTCTGGGCAGCGTGGTCGCGGTGGGCCGAGCCCTGGCGCGTGACCACTAGCCCTCGGGCGGGGGCAGCGGGGGACCGTCGACCGCGGGCAGCAGCGGCACCGCCTCGTCCCACCAGGCGATCTCGCAGCCGTCGGTGCGCTGGAACGCGCGGCCCACCGCCCGCTCGCCGATGGTGCCCCAGATGCGCGCGGTCTGGGGTCCGCCGTAGATCGAGGTGCAGATGCGGTCGCGCTCGGGCGCCGAGGCCAAGAAGCCCGCGATCTCGCGGGCGTGGGCGCACAGGCGTGCCGTGCCGTCGCCGCGCAGCGCTCCGCCTGCGCTCGCCCCGTCGGAGGTGCACTCGAGCGTCCCGCGCAAAGGGACCCGATCCTCGCCCTGGTCGACGCGAACCGCGAGACGCACGTCGGCGTCGGCCGGGCGCCCGGGCACCTCCTGGTCGGCGCCGCCGCACGCCGGGAGGGCGAGCGTCCCCAGGAGCCCGATGATGGTGGCGATCCGGCGCCGGAGACGCTGCACAGCCATCCACGCTAGGGAAATTCACCGGCAACACAGATCTCCCGGCCCGGAGGTGCTAGCTTGCGCGCCGCAGGGGCCGGAGAGACCCGGCCGCATCCAGCAGTGCGGGCGTTGCAGGTGGTTTCTCCGCAGGCGTACGCAGCACACGACAGCGGAGGATCCGCAACACAATGGCCACCGGAACCGTCAAGTGGTTTTCTGACGACAAGGGCTTTGGCTTCATCACGCCTGATGAGGGCAGCCGGGACCTGTTTGTCCACCACACCGGCATCCAGGCGGACGGGTATCGCACCCTCGCCGAGGGAGCGCGCGTCCAGTACGAGGAGGAGCAGGGCGACAAGGGCCCCAAGGCCGTCAACGTCACCAAGCTCTAGCAGGTGTCGCCGCGGCCGCGCCCTCACATGAGGGCGCGGCCGCGTGCATTCAGTGGGGGGCGACGTGCCCGTCGTCGGGCTCCAGCGGCTGGCCCTCCGCGGCCCATCCCTCGAGGCCCCCGGCCATCGACCAGGCGTCGTAGCCCGCGCGGCGGAAGGCTTGGGCGGCCATCGCCGAGCGCATGCCCGCCCGGCACTGGAAGATCACCGGCCGCTCGCGGTCAATGCTCGGCGCCTGGCCGCTCAGGCGCTCCAACTCGACGTGACGGGCGCCCGGAGCGTGCCCGGCCTCCCACTCGTAGGGCTCGCGGACATCGACGACCTGCGCGGCGTCCTCGCGCAGGGCCTGTGCCGTGTGCGCCACGCTGACCTCCAGCTCGGGGTCGACCATGCCCATAGGCCTACCGTATCCATGACGTGGACCTGCGTCACGCCCCGCTGCCCGCTGTGCTCGCGCTCGTGCTCCTGGCCGCCTGCGGCTCCACGCCAGAGCCCGCGGCCGAGGACCGGGGACCCGTGCCCCGCCGGGAGGCGCC
>DASZCY010000247.1:0-1725 GCA_035942615.1 Solirubrobacteraceae bacterium
ACTACTACCCGGCCCCCGACGCCGCCTTCTTCGCCTGCGACCAGAAGGGTCGCGTGATAGGCTGCGGGCGGGGCTCGTTCGAGCTGACCGGCCTGGACGACGAGCGCGTCATCGGCCGGCCGGTGAGCGAGGTGCTGGGCCTGCGCTTCGACGACGGCTCCGACCACGTGGGCACGGTGTTGGAGTGGGGCGTGCGCGCCCTGGACAAGGACGTCGAGGTCAACGCGGAGGGCGACCTGCCCGCCCGAGCCAGGGCCGACCTCTTTCCGGCCTACGATGACGATGGCGGGATGCTGCTCATCCTCACCCCCTCCAAGTGACCGACCGCCGACGCAACCTCTTCGTCCTCCTGCTCGTCTTCGGGCTGCTCCTCGGCTCGGGCATCGTCGTGGCGGTCAAGGAGACCCGCCTGGGGCTCGATCTGTCCGGCGGCGTCGAGCTGGTCTACCAGGCCTCGCCCACGCCCGCCGAGCCCGTCGTCGAGGACGAGGCCATCGAGCGGGCGATCGACGTCATGCGCGACCGCGTCGACTCCCTGGGCGTCTCCGAGCCCGAGATCCAGCGCTCGGGCGAGGCCCAGATCTCCGTCGCCCTGCCCGGGGTGGCCGACACCGAGCGCGCCGCCGAGCAGGTCGGTCAGGTCGCCCAGATGTTCTTCTACGACTGGGAGGCCAACGTCGTGGGGCCCGACGGGGAGGTGGGCTCCCAGAATCCCGAGGTCACCGGCGGTCCGGCGGCCGGCGCGCTGAGCTCGGGGATCGAGCTGTACAACGCGGTGCTGCGCGCCAAGGGCGTCGAGCCCGAGCGCGATCGCGACAACACCCACAACGGGCTGTTCTACCTGCTGGATCGCGAGGCCCGGGAGGTCGTCGCCGGGCCGGAGGAGAGCCGCGAGGAGCTGCTGGAGCAGGCGCGCGCGCCCCAGCCGCTGCCCGCCAACCTCCAGGTCCAGGCCATCCCCCCGGGCGTGGCGATCGTCAAGGCCGAGACGCCCGCCAACACCGATCCCGACCAGGTCGGGCGCTTCTACGTGCTGCGCGACGACCCCGCCCTCAACGGCGAGGACATCCGCGATCCCCAGCAGGCCTTCGACCAGGGGCCCGGGTCCAGCGGCCAGCCGATCGTCACCTTCGACTTCACCGAGCAGGGACGGGCCGCCTGGGAGCGCGTGACGCGCCAGATCGTCGACCGTGGGCGGGCCAACTACCTGCCCCCCGCGCCCCCCGAGCAGTTCAACCAGCACTTCGCGGTGGTGCTCGACGACCGGCTCATCTCGGTGCCCCAGATCGACTTCCAGCAGAACCCGACCGGCATCCAGGGCGGCCAGGGCGCGCAGATCCAGGGCGGCTTCACCATCCAGACCGCCCAGGACCTCGCCGACCTGCTGCGCACCGGCGCCCTGCCCGTCGAGCTCGAGCTGATCTCCCAGCAGCAGGTGTCGGCCAGCCTGGGCGCCCAATCGCTGCAGCAGGGCCTGGTCGCCGGCATCGCCGGCTTTGCCATCGTCGCCCTCTTCCTCATCGTCTTCTATCGCGTGCTCGGCGCGATCGCGGTCAGCGCCCTGTTCGTCTACGGCCTGTACTTCTACGCGCTCATCGAGCTCATCCCGGTCACGCTGACCCTGCCGGGCATCGCGGGGCTGATCCTCACGCTGGGGGTGGCGGCCGACGCCAACATCGTGATCTTCGAGCGCGTCAAGGAGGAGATCCGCGCCGGCAGATCGAT
>DASZCY010000248.1:0-10277 GCA_035942615.1 Solirubrobacteraceae bacterium
ATGCTGCGGCCCGGCGAAGGCCCGCCGCGCGCAGGCGGGCGGCCTGCGTGCCCCCCGCGCCCAGGGCGTCGAGCGCGGCGGCCAGCCCCGCGTCGTCGCCCGGCGCCACCAGGTGGGCTGCGCCCCCCGCCACCTCCGGGATCGCAGCGGCCTCCGCGGCGACGACGGGCAGGCCGCAGGCCATCGCCTCGGCCACCGGCAGCCCGAACCCCTCGTAGCGGCTGGGGAAGGCCAGCACCGTCGCACGGCGCATGAGCGGCGCGAGCGCCTCCTCGGGCACATTCCCGAGGTGATGCACGCGCGCGCCGATGCCCAGCTCGCTGGCCATGGCGCGCAGCGTGGCCCACCGTCCGTCGTCGCGGTGGCCCGTGAGCATCAGTGCCAGGTCGCGGTCGGCCAGGCGCGCCAGCGCGCGCAGCAGCGTCTCGTGATCCTTGTGGGGCAGCAGGACCGCGGGGTAGAGCGCGAAGCGGTTGGGCAGCGGCGGCAGTGCCGCCAGCGCCGCCTCGTCCGCCGCGTGGGGACGGGGCCGCACGCGGTCGTGGTCGATGCCGTGGTGGACGGCGACGATGCGCGCCGGGTCGAGGCCCAGTCGCGCGATGGCTCGCCCGCGGGTGTGCTCGCTGGGGGTGAGGACCACCGCCGCGCGCTTGGCGGGTGCGTCGTAGGCCCAGCGTCGAAAGGCGCGCTCGGCGGGCGTGAACAGGTGCGGCAGGTCATGATGGTTGACGTCGTGCAGCGTCAGCGCCACCGGGGCGCCGGTGCGCGGGATCGGCACGGTCAGTGGCACGTGAAGGACGTCGTGGGGCGGCGCGCCGCTCCCGAGCGCTCGGGCGGCGACGAGGCCCGCGGACAGCGCGGCCGCGCGCGCCGGCCCGGCGGCGGGCAGCGGCCCGAGGACCGCACGCACGGCGAGCTGCGGCGGAACCACCCGTCGGGCGGTGCGGCCGGCCAGGACCGTGACGCGCTTCGCGCCGGGGTCGCCCGCCAGCGCACCCAGCAGGCCGCGCACGTAGGTCTCCGAGCCGCCGATGCGCCCGGGCACCAGGGTGGCCAGCGCAACGGCCACGCGCGGGAGGGAGGCGTCATCCACGGACTGCCGCCCGATAGGCGGACACGGTCCGCTGCGCGCACGCCGCCCAGGAGAAGGTGGCCGAGCGTCGCAGGCCCGCGGCGCGCAGCGAGGCGCGGCGGTCGCCGTCGCTGAGCAGGTCGAGCAGCGCCTCGCCCCACGCGTTGTGGTCGTCGGGATCAACCAGCATCCCCGCCTCTCCGAGTACCTCGGGCAGCGCGCCAGCGGCGGCGGCCACCACCGGTGTGCCGCAGGCCATCGCCTCGAGCGCGGGCAGCCCGAAGCCCTCATGGCGCGAGGGGAACAGCAGCGCGTCGGCGCCACGGTAGAGCTCCACGAGCTCGTCGTCGTCCACGAAGCCCGCCAGGCGGATGCGCCGGGCGTGACGCGAGCGGCGCACGCGCGCCACCACCGCGTCGTCGCGCCATCCGCGCGCCCCGACCATCACCAGCTCGTGCCCGAGCCCTGCGTCGACGCCACGTTCGAACGCGGCAAGCGCCGCCTCGAGGTTCTTGCGCGGTTGCAGTGTGCCGACGGCCAGGAGGTAGGGCGTCGGTCCCTCTCGCCCAGCCCCCGGCTTGCCCTCCGGCGCCGGCGTGAAGCGCGGCTCCACCCCCAAGGGCGCCACGTGCACCCGCTCGGGATCCAACCCCTCACGGGCCAGCAGCGCCGTGCGCGTGAAGGCCGACGGAGTGAGCACCGCCGCCGCGCGCGGCAGCGCGCGCTCGAGCACCAGCCGGTGCTGCGCGACGTTCGCGCGCCCCATCCAATCCGGGTGGGCCCACGCCAGCACGTCCTGCACGGTCACCACCAGCGGCACGCGGCCCGGGCGCAGGGGCACGTTGGGGCCGGGGCAGTGCAGCACGTCGAGTCCCGCGCGGAGCGCCCGAGCGGGCAGGACCAGCGGCAGCCAGGCCAGCTCGCGCACCAGGCCCCGCGCTACGCGCCCGCGCACCCGCCCGCCCTGGCGGAGGGGCACGAGATCGACGTCGCCGCGCTCGGCCAACGCGCGGGCCAGGCCGCGAGCGGCGCGGGCGGTGCCCCCGGTGTCGAGCTCGAGCACCGTGAGCTCCAGGCCGGCGCGCACGCTCAAGCGGGGACGAGCGTCCGGCGGTCGGCGGTGTCGCTCACCGCGGCGTCCAGGGTGCCGGCGAGCACCACCGCGTTCTCCGACGAGCTGTCCACCAGCACCGGCTTGCCGGGCAGGCACGCGCGCATCGCGGCGCCGAGGAAGCGCAGCGTCCGCTCACGGTCGGGGCGGAAGGACAGCACCCGCATCACCGTGTCGGGTAGCTCGCGGAAGGAGTCCACGTCGACGGTGACCCCGTAGCCGGCGTAGAACGGCTGGCCGCAGGTCAGCACCGGCCGGCCGTGCAGCAGGGCCTCGAGCCCGACCGTGGAGGAGATGACGGTCACCGCCGCGGCGCGGCGGATGAGCTCGTGCGAGGAAGTGAAGGGGTCGACCAGCCGTATGTTGGGCCGGCGCGACAGGCGGCGCAGGAGCGCCGGCGGGTTGCGCCCCACCGACAAGGGGTGCTCCTTGAGCAGGAGGTCCACGCCTTGGGGCAGGGACTCGGCGATGAGCTCGACGAGCGCCGCCTGGTCGTAGCAATGGGGGATGATTCGCCGGATCTTGTAGTCGTCGACCACGTGCAGCGGGAAGTAGACGAAGGGCCGCGGCGCGTCGCCCACCGGCTCGTAGAAGCGCCGCGCCACCTTGGCCTGGGCCTTCTCGCGCGCGTAGTTGGCCACGAAGCGGTGCGGGCGCAGGTACTCGTTGTCGCGGTCCCACAGGGCCCTGCGCGCGACGTGACCGGCGAAGGCGCGCAGCGTGCCGCCGTGCACGCGCGGGCGGCGGTAGTCGCGGATGGGCCGGTCGCGCTCGATGTACCCTGCCACGAAGCCCTCGACCTGCGCGCGCTCGGCCCCGGTCAGTGGGCGCACCTCCTCGGGCGCGACGATCGGGGCCTGCATGGTGTCGCGGTACAGGCGCAGGGGTCGAGGGAAGATCGTGTAGAAGAGGAACAGAGCCGGGATCCCCCGATCCAGGGCGATCAGGTGCGCGGCTGTGCGCATGGTCTCGCTGCCCACCTCGGGCACCACGATGTCGGGGCGTACCTCCTCGAACACCCGCTCGAGGGCCAGAAAGTGGCGCACGGTGCGGCGGATCGCCTCATCCTCCGGTCGGCCCTCCAGCGGCCAGTCGGTGCGATACACGTCGCGCAGCGAGCGCATGGCGTAGCGTCCCTCCACCCGCCGCCCCTCGGCCGCCAGGTCGCGGGCCGTCCCCGCAGCGGTCAGCAGCTCGGGCAGCACGTAGGCGCACAGGCCCGTCCGGCGCAGCCGCTGCGCCCCGCGGCGCGACCAGGTCACGTGGACCGCCTCGTGGCCCCGGTGCACGAGCTCGCGCGACACGCGGCCGTAGAAGTCGGTCTCGCACCCGTAGAGGGTGAGGAAGAGGAAGCGCATGCAGCCCGGTGAGGCTACCCGTCCTCCCACGCTCGAAGGCGTAGGCGGGCAGCGCGACGGCGAGCAACGGCTCGACAGGCCGATCGGTATCCCTCCGTCGGCGGTTCGTATCCGTACAGGATGAGGAGAGGAGTCACATGGCAGCCGGGTGTGATGCTACCGTGGAAACCTCGGCTGCCCGCGGGATCTCGGCCGCCACATTGTCGCCCGATGGAGCACCGCCTCGCCGAGCACCAGCGTGACTGGGACGATCTGGCCCGCCTCGATCCCCTGTGGGCCATCGCCTCGGCGCCGGACCGCCGCCACGGCGCCTGGGGCGACGACGAGTTCATGGCCACCGGCCGCAGGAAGGCCGCCGGGATCGTGCGTACGCTCGACCGGCTGGGCGCGCCGGCCGCGCGCCGGCGGGCGCTGGACTTCGGGTGCGGCGTCGGACGGGTCACCCTTCCGCTGGCCGACCACTTCGACCAGGCCGTGGGGGTCGACATCGCGCCCGCGATGGTCAAGCAGGCGCGCGCACGCGCCTGCGCGGCGGGCCGCGACGACGTGCGCTTCCTGCTCAACGAGCGCGAGGAACTCAAGCTGTCAGACGGCGAGCGCTTCGACCTGGTGTACACGGCGCTTGTGCTCCAGCACCTGCCCTCGCGCGAGCACGTGAGCCGCTGCGCCCGCGGGCTAGCGCGCCTCGTGGCGCCCGGCGGGGTGTTCATGGCCCAGATGCCGGCGCGGCTGGCGCCGTGGGCCCGCCTCCAGCCGGGCCGCCGGGCCTACGCCTCCCTGCGCAGCGCGGGCGTCCCTCGTACGCTGCTCTACCGGCGTCTGGGCCTGCATCCCATGCGCCTGCTCGCTTTTTCCCGCCCGGCCTTCGAGGCCCTGCTCGAGCAAGAGGGGCTGCAGGTGGCCGGGGTGCTCGCACGTCGCCGCCACGCGCTGGTGAGCTGTACCTACCTCGCGATCCGCCCTGGGACGTGACGGTGCTCATCACGGTCATCACTCCGTCCTTCAACGCGCGGGCGACGATCGAAGAGTCGTTGGCCAGCGTGCGCGCTCAAGCGGGCCCCCGCGTCGAGCACGTCGTGATCGACGGAGGGTCCACCGACGGGACCGTGGACGTGCTGCGGGCGGCCCAGGGCATCCGCTGGGTCTCCGAGCCCGACCGTGGCCTGGCGCACGCACTGAACAAGGGCATCGCCATGGCCACGGGCGAGGTGATCGGCCAACTCAACGCCGACGACGTCTATCTCCCGGGGGCGCTGGAGGCGGTCGCCGCCGGGTTCACCGCGTGGCCGGGCGCCGAGTGGCTGACCGGCCGCTGCCAGATCATCGACGGTCAGGGAGGGCAGATCCGCCGCCCGGTGACCGCCTACAAGAACGCGCTGCTGCGCCGCTACTCCCTGGCCCTCTACCTCACCCAGAACTTCGTCTCGGCGCCGGCCACCTTCTTTCGCACCGGCGTCGTGCGCGAGCTGGGCGGCTTCGACGAGCGCTACCGCATCTCCGTGGACTACGACCTGCAGCTGAAGCTCGCGCGCCGCGGCGACCCGGTTGTGCTGCAGCGTGAGCTGGCGTGCTTTCGCATGGTGAGGGGCACACTGAGCATGTCGGGCTTCGAGTGCCAGTTCGCCGAGCACGCGGAGCAAGCCCGGCGCCACGGAGGTGGGCACCGTGGCGCGGTGGCGGCCAACCAGGTCATGAGCCGGGCGATCGTGCTGGCCTATCGGGGAATGCGGGCGGCGCGCGCGCGGTCGGCATGAGCCCCCGCGTGGTCGTTGGGATGCCGCTCTACATGCCGGGCCCGGCGTTGGGCGACGCGCTGCGCGGCCTGCTCGCCCAGGACCTTCGCCATTTCGCGGTCGTCCTCGTCGACGACGGCGCCGATGACGACGCCCGCGCCGCCGCGCATGGCGACCCGCGCATCACCTACCGGCGCAATCCCCAGCGCCTGGGCCTGGCGCGCAACTGGACGACCGCATTCGCCGTCGCGCGATCGGTGCATCCAGGTGCCGAGCTGTTCGCTTGGGCCGGCCACCACGACCGCCACGAGCCCGGGTTCTTGCGCGCGCTCGTCGCACGGCTGGACGCCAACCCACGCGCGGTGCTCGCCTACCCCCTCGATGCGCGCCTACGCGCCGACGGCGCCCCGGCCGCCCACGCGGCGCCGCCCTTGTCCACCGCCGGCCTCGCCGATCCCCTCGCCCGCCTGCGCGCCACCGCCCGCGGCATGACCGCCGGCAGCATGGTCTACGGGGTGATGCGCGCGGCGGCGCTGCAGCGCGCCGGGGTGTTCGATCGCGTCCTGCGGCCCGACCGCCTCCTGCTGGCCAAGCTGGCCCTGCTCGGCGAGTTCGAACAGGAGCCCCGGGTGCTGTGGTACCGGCGCATGACCGGGCGGCCCACCGCCCGCCGCCAGCGCACCGCGAGCTTTACCGACCGCCCGCCAGCGGGCGCCTACCTGCCCTGGCCGCTGGTGCACGGCAGCCTGCTCGCCGGTTGGGCGCTGCGCAGCGGGGCGCTGCCGGCGCGGCGCGTGCCCGCGGCTACGGCGGCCTACGTTCGCATAACCCTGCGTCGCGACTTGCCGCAGTTCGCGCTGGAGCGCCTGTACGCCCTGGAGGGCCGCCTGCCGGCGGGGGCGACCGACCCGCTGCGCCGCCGCCTGAACCTCGATCCGCGCCGGGAGCCGCTACACGACTGATCGGTACGCTGCCGGACCATGCTAGGCCCGCCGATCACCGCCTCCGTGGTCATCCACGAGCGGCGGGAGGCGTCGGACGTATCGCTGTTCGCCACCGTCAAGAGTCAGACGCTCGGCGGCAGGTAGCTCGCCGGGCGCCGGTCGGTCCGCTAGCCCCGATGCGCCTGCTGTTTCTGCTCAGCCACCCCGGGCTCTACCGCATCTTCGAGCGGCCGCTGGCCCTGCTCGCCGATCGCGGTCACGAGCTGACCCTGGCGCTCGACAGCGAGCGCTATTGCTCGGACGCCTTGGCGGCGTTCGTCGCCGCGCGGGAGAATGTGACCCGCGTGCGCACCACCGGGGTGGGAACGGGCGACTCTGCCCTGCTCGGACACGGCGTGCGCTCCGCTCGCGACTACCTGCGCTACCTCGAGCCACGCTACGCCGACGCGCCCAAGCTCCGCGAGCGCGCCCGTCGCCAGGTGCCCGCGTGGCTGCGCCCGCTGCTGCGCGACGGCCTGCCCGCGCAGCGCATCCACGCCGCCCTCGGAGCCATCGAGCGTCGCCTGCCCCTGGACTCTGCCGCTCTGCGCCTGGTCGAGCAGCAGCGCCCCGACGTGGTCGCCCTCTCGCCGCTGTTCGGCTTCGTCAGCCAGGCGGAGGTCGTGCGCGCCGCGCGGGCGCTCGGTGTGCCCACCTGCCTACCGGTGGCCAGTTGGGACAATCTGACCAGCAAGGGACTCATCCGTCCCCTTCCCGACCGGGTCCTGGTCTGGAACGCGGCCCAGCGACGCGAGGCGGTCCAGCTGCATGGAGTGCCGGAGCTGAACGTGACCATCACGGGGGCGCAGACCTTCGACGAGTGGTTTGAACGCCGGCCAGCTACCACCCCGGCGGCCTTCGCCCGGCGAGTGGGCCTGCGGGAGGACCGTCCCTTCCTGCTCTACCTGGCCTCCTCTCTCTTCATCGCCCCCGACGAGGCCCGGTTCGTCGTCGAGTGGCTGCGCGCGTTGCGCGCCCACCCCGATGAGCGGCTTCGCGATGTCGGCGTCCTGGTGCGCCCCCACCCACAGAATGTCCGCCACTGGGGCGAGGTCGACCTGTCGGACGACCCGCAGGTCGCAATCCACCCGCCGCCGGCCGAGGCCGCGCAGATCACAAGGCGCGTCGACTGGTCGCGCGAGGACGCGCATGACTCGATGGCGCATGCCGCGGCGGTCGTCGGCATTAACACCACGGCGATGATCGAGGCGGCCATCGTGGGGCGCGGGGTGTTCACCATGCTCAGCTCCCGGTTCCGCGCCACCCAGGAGGGCACTCTGCATTTCGAGCACCTGCGCTCGGCCGGAGGCGGACTGCTGCACCTGTCGGACAGCTTCGATGCCCACTTCGCTCAGCTAGCCGAGGCCCTCGGGGGCGACGGCGAGTCGGACCCTCGCTCCCGGCGCTTCGTCGAGGCCTTCGTGCGCCCGCACGGGCTCGACCGCGCGGCCACGCCGCTGATGGTCGACGCCCTGGAGGGTGTCGCGCAGACCGCTGCGTGCCCTGCGGTGTACCCGGCGCGGCCTGGGGCGCTCCTGCGTCCCCTGGCCACGGTGGCGGGCGTCCACGCGCGCCACGGCGCGCGGATCGCCCTGCTCCTGCGCGTCAGCCGATCCCTGCTCCGACGCTGAGAAGATCTTGAGAGGCCCTGCGATGATCGACCCCTCGCGTAGCAGGAGCCGCAGTTCGCGATGAGCGCGTGCCAGCAGACATCCTCGTATCGTGGCGCCGATGACGATGCGATCAATGCGGGAAGGTCTGGCACGAGTCTTGGCGGCGCGCGCCGATCGCCGGCAGCTGCCCAGGCTTCGCGAGCAGACGCGCGAGCTGCGCGAGCAGAGACGCGAACTCCGCAGCGAGAACAAGCGTCTCAAGACGGAGCTACGCGCGCGCGGGCGTGAGAAGGAGGCGCCTGGGTCCCAGCCTCCGCCACGTCTGTCCACCTTGAGACCGCCGGCCCCGGACGAGGAGACGGCCACCACCGAGCGCTTCCATCTGCTGTACCGTGACGGCAAGCGTGTAGACAAGGACACCTGGTGGCGAGGCGCTCGCGTGATCAAGTGTCCGCTCGATCTGTGGATCTACCAGGAGCTCATCTTCGAGCTCGAACCCGATCTCATCATCGAGACCGGCACGATGTACGGCGGCAGCGCCTTCTACTTCGCCTCGCTGCTCGACCTGCTCGGCAAGGGGGAGGTCGTGACCATCGACAAGAACCTTCGCGAGGGTCGCCCCGCGAACCCCCGCATCACCTACCTGACAGGCTCGTCCACGGCAGAGGAGATGGTGCACGAGGCACGGCGCCGTGCCGAGGACAAGGGAGTGGTCATGGCGCTGCTGGACTCCAACCACAAGGCGAGGCACGTCCTGGAAGAGCTGCGGATCTACCACAAGCTCGTCACACCCGGTAGCTACCTGGTCGTCGAGGACACCAACATCAATGGTCACCCGGTCGAGGCCGACTTCGGCCCCGGCCCGATGGAGGCGCTGGAGCGCTTTCTCGAGGAGAACGACGACTTCGAAGTCGACCGGCGGCGGGAGAAGTTCCTGCTCACCTTCAATCCGCACGGGTGGCTTCGCAAGAAGGCCGCGTAAACAGGCGGAGGCTCGGCACCGTCCAGGGCCAAGACCACCTCCTAGGCTGGCGGATCCTGTGCGCCTCCTCTTCTGCCTGACCCACGCCGGGCTGTTCCGCCACTTCGAGTCGACCCTGCAAATGCTGGCCGAGCGCGGCCACGAGGTCCACGTCTCCTTCGACTCCGACCGCTATCCGTCGGAGGCCTTCGAGCGCCTGCTGGCCCAGCACGCGACGCTCACGGCCGGACCGACCCCGCCGGTCGAGGCTGACCGCTGGATCGACTTCGGAAGGCAGGTCCGAGCCTCGAGCGACTACCTGCGCTACCTCGATGCCCGCTACGCGGAGGCGACGAAGCTCCGCGCCAGGGCGGCACGCCAGACCCCGCCGTGGCTGCAACCCCTCCTCGCTGTCGCCCGAGATCCGCGACGCCTGGACCGCCGGCTTCGGACCATGGAGCGCGAGCGCCCGCTGCACGCACCCACGGCCGCCTTCCTGTGCGAGCAGCGTCCCGACGTCGTGGCGGTGAGCTCGCTGTTCGGCTCGGTGGTCCAGCACGAGATCCTGCGCACGGCGCGCGCGCTCGGCATCCCGAGTTGCCTTCCCGTGGCCAGCTGGGACAACCTGACCAACAAGGGGCTCATCCACGCGGTGCCCGACCGCGTGCTGGTCTGGAACGAGGCTCAGCTACGGGAGGCGGCGGAGCTGCACGGCGTGCCGGTCGAGCGCGTCACCGTGACCGGCGCACAGAGTTTCGATGAGTGGTTCGCGCGCAAGCCGACGAGGAGTTACGCGGAGTTCGCCGAGCGGCTTGGTCTGCGCGCCGATCGTCCCTACATGCTCTACCTCGGCTCCTCGTCGTTCATCGCTCCCGAGGAGGCGGCCTTCGCCCGGCGCTGGCTTGCCGCCCTGCGCCGCCACGAGGACCCGGTGCTGCGCGAGGTGGGCGTGCTCTTTCGCCCCCATCCTCAGAACGCCCGCCAGTGGGAGGCACTCGAGGGCGCCGAGCAGGTCACCGTCCACCCACCGTCGCGCCTGGCGCCGCAGGCGACCGGACGCGCGGACTGGTCGCGGGAGGACTTCTACGACTCCATGCACCACGCGGCCCTGGCCGTCGGCATCAACACCACGGCCATGATCGACAGCGCCGTGCTCGGCAAGGCGGTCTTCACCGTGCTCGCGCCCGAGTTCCGCGAGACCCAGGGCGGCACGCTGCACTTCGAGCACCTGCGCAGCGCCAGCGGCGGCCTGCTGTATGTCGCCGAGGAGCTGCCCGAGCACCTCGAGCAGCTGGCGCGTGGTCTAGCCCAGCCCCCGGGGCACGACGAGCGAGCCCGGCGTTTCGTGTCGACGTTCGTGCGTCCGCGGGGCCTCGACCGCCCGGCCACTCCCTTCGTCGCGGATGCCCTCGAGGAGGCCGCCCGCGCGCCGGTCGGGGACCCTCA
>DASZCY010000249.1:0-1703 GCA_035942615.1 Solirubrobacteraceae bacterium
GCTGCCGGTGGCCGAGTCGGCCCTCACCCCGCTGCTGGGCCGCGAGCCGCGCCTGCTCGAGGCCGACCTGGTGGTGATGATGGAGCCCACCGCCAACGCCATCCAGGCCGGCTGCCTGGGCAACATCAACGCGACGTGGACGTTCTGCGGGCGCAGTGGGCACTCCGCACGGCCGTGGCTGGCCGACAACGCGGTGCACCGCGCGGGCGCGGGAATCGCCGCGCTGGCCGCCCGCGAGCCGGTGGAACACGCCTTCCAGGGACTGACGTTCACCGAGGTGGTCTCGGTCACCGAGGTGGCGGGCGGCATCGCGCGCAACGTCGTGCCCGACGAAGCCCGCGCCCACGTCAACTACCGCTATCCGCCGGGGCTGGCGGCCGCCGAGGCGGAGGCGCGCCTGCACGCCTGGTGCGCGCCCTTCGGAGCGCTGGCCATCGATTCCAACGCCCCCGCGGCTCCGGTGGCCGCGAAGAACCCGCTCGTCCGCGCGCTTGCGGAGGCCGGGGGCCTGGCGGTGGAGGCCAAGCAGGCGTGGACCCCGATCGCGGAGTTCGCCGCCCATGGGTTGGCGGCGGTGAACTTCGGCCCCGGCGACCCGGCCATGGCCCACCGCCGCGACGAGCGCGTGGAGGAGGCCGCGCTGGTGCGCGCCTACGAGACCCTGGCGGCGTTCGCGGGAGGGGTGGGGTGACCGGCGCCCCACCGCCGCTGCCGCTCAACCCTCTCCTCGCCGCCCAGGGCACCTATCCCTTCGCGCGCCTGCGCGAGGCGGCCGATGCCGCGGCCGCGCGCGGGCTGAGCCTCATCGACTTCGGCGTGGGTGAGCCGCGCGAGGAGACGCCCTCCTTCATCCGCGCTGCCCTGGCCGAGGCGATCACGCCCGTCTCCGCCTACCCCCTGGCCGTGGGATTGCCCGAGCTGCGCGCCGCGGTGGCCGGGTGGGTGGCCCGGCGCTTTAGCGCCGGCCTGGACGCCGACGGCGAGGTGGTGCCCACGCTGGGCTCCAAGGAAGCGATCTTCCAGCTCGCCCAGGTGGTGGTCGGCCCGGGGCGCGATCTGGTGGCGGTGACCACGCCGGGCTATCCGGTGCCCGCCCGCGGCGCCCAGTTCGCGGGCGCCGACGTGGTCGAGGTCTCGCTGCGTCGTGAGCGCGGCTTTCTGCCCGACCCCGACGACCTCACCGCCGCCGAGTGGGCCCGCCTGGCGCTGCTGTGGGTCAACACGCCGAACAACCCCACCGGCGCGGTGGCCGGACTCGAGCTCCTGGAGGAGCTGGCCGCGCGCTGCCGGGCGGCCGGCGCGGTGCTGGCCAGCGACGAGGCCTACAGCGAGCTGTGGCTGGAGGGCGACGCTCCCCCCTCCGCGCTGCAGCTGGCCGACCGGGCCAACGTGGCGGTGTTCAACACGCTGTCCAAGCGCTCGTCCATGCCCGGCTACCGCTCCGGCTTCCTGGCCGGCGACGCGCGGCTGATCGAGGCCGTCCGGCGTCTGCGACCCACCACCGGGACCACCCCCCAGGAGTTCGTGCAGCGCGCCTCGGTGGCCGCCTGGGGCGACGAGGCCCACGTGGAGGACGTGCGCGCGCTGTATCGCGCCAAGCGCGACGCCCTGCTGCCCGCTTTGGAGGCAGTGGGCCTCGAGCCGGTGGGCGGGCGGGGCACCTTCTTCCTGTGGCTGGCGGTCCCCGGCGGGGGCGACGACGC
>DASZCY010000250.1:0-10311 GCA_035942615.1 Solirubrobacteraceae bacterium
CGGCCGCTTCGGCGACGTCGGCCATGGTCGAGCGGTCGTCGCGCTCGAGAGCCCCTTGGGCGGCATGCAGGATTCGCTCCCGGTTGCGCTGGGCGTCGGCACGCCGGCCACGGCGTGACAGATCACCGGTCTTCCCATCGCTGGAGGGCATGGAGGAACCATACCGACAAAAGAGACGCGTGTCCTGCTTAGTGGGACCGTGGGTGCCCGGCACGCAGTAAAACTGGTACAATGCTCCCGAAAGCAGAGGAACGTCCCGTCGATCCACTCCCCGAAAAGGAGCAAACGTCTTGATGTTCCGCCTGTTGCCAGAAGACCTTCGGGCCTCTGACGCCGATCGCGAGGAGACCGTCGAGTTCCTCAAGCGCCATTACGCCGAGGGCCGCCTGAGCGCCACGGAGCTTGCGACTCGGGTGGACGCCGCGTATGCCGCCGTCGGGCTCTCCAAGCTCGGAGCCCTGACCCGTGATCTGCCGCCCCTGCCTCCTGCGCGGACCGAGGCGCGCCCGGTCGGGTTGGCGCAGCGCGCCACGAGGCTCTTCGCTGTTGCGCTCGCGGTGATGGGGATCCTGGTGATCGCTTCGGTGATCCCAGCCGAGCTGTGGGCGATGCTTCTCCTCCTCGCCCTGCCCCTCGCGATGATGCTGCTCTTCGGGCTGTTGCCGTTGGCGCTGCCGGTGCTGGCGATGGCTTGGCTGGCCAGGTCGCTGGGTGCCGGTCCGCCGTCTCGCCAGCTTGGAGGAGGCTCGGCACCGCGGGGGAGGGCCAGAGTCGGGTAGCGCGGTCGTGCTCGGCGCCCCGCGCGCGGCTCACAGCCTGGCTCAGCCGAGGACGCCGAGCAGCGCCAGGATCCCGAGGATCACAAGCGTCCCGATCAGCGAGACCACAAGCGAGCCAAAACAGCCAAGACGGTTGGAGAAGAAAGCGAACACCTACGACCTCCCTCGGAGCAGAACGCGGAGTCCGAGGCCGGCGCCGGCAAGCATCCCGATCGGGATCGGCAGACAGCAGCCACAGCTTCGGACCTCGGACCGGCGATGCCGCCGAGGCCGAACGAGCCCGAACCAGGGACGGTGATGCCGGCCCCTCGCATAGCCATAGGACCGTGGGCGCTCGCCGTAGAGGCGACGTCGCAGGAGCTCCCGCGCAATCTCACGACCCATGCTCATCGCAGGTCCGCGTCAGCGGCGGACGCCCTCGCCGTGGCCGGCCGAGTACGGGTCCCGTGGGGATCTACAGCCATGCGCCTACCTCCTGGTGGGATTCGGGCGTATCGTGGCCCGCCCGAGGAGGCCGTCGTTACCCCGAAGTCCCGCGCGTCGCAGCACTTGTTCTGCGCCAGCACCAACCGCCGCGCTGTGTCAACCCTCGCGGCGAGTCACCCCTCCCCGGGGAGGTCGGCCGGGTCGGGCACCTGCGCGGAGGCCGTCGGGTCGGGCACGTGCGCGCGATCGGGGTCGGCGGCCGCCGCCTCGTCAGGTGACGACTCCGCGGCCGGGACCGAGTCCTGCGAGGCCTCCGCGGGCACCTCGCTGGGCTCCCCGGACTCCTGAGGTGCGGGGGCCGCGTCGTCGTGATGATCGTTGTCCATGCTGCCTCCGGACGGTCGGTGTTCCCATCCCGCTTACCCGCTTCGCGCGACGTGCATCGCGGGGGCTCGCGGTGCGCAAGGCTTGGGGAAGCGGCAAGGCAGCGTCAGGCGTGCACGCCACGCCGGCGGGAGCCAGCGCTCAGCGCCCCGGCGCGGCGGTGCGCCAGCGGCTCGCCTCACGCACCACGACGAGGATCGCCCCGGTGACGGCCGCGGCGATGGCGATCGTTGCGCCCACGGTGGTGGAGGCGAAGTCGGGCACGAGGATCTCCAGCGGACCCAGCGGCGCGCGCGACTGCGGACCGACCCACCCGCGCCCGGTCGCATAGAGCTCGACCACCAACCACCCGGAGGTGATCAGCGTCAGGGCCATCAGCGCCCCGCCCACCTTCGGGGCGTGGCGCAGACCCCACGCAACGAGCCCGACCGCGAGAGGCAGCGCGGCCAGCAGGTTGCGCCCCGGAAACCAGAAGCCGAACATCGTCGCGGTCAGGAAGACCGCGACGAGCACCTGCGCCGCGCAGACCAGCGCGCACAGCAGGGCGGCGACCTCCACCTCGATGCGCTCGCGCACGACCACGGCCAGGTGCTCGCGCCGCGAGCGGTACAGCAGCCACACGCCGCCGAAGGCCAGCGCTATCACCGGGGCCCAGCGCAACGCGCCGTAGTCGCGGTCGATCCACAGGGCGACGACGCGGTGGCTGCGCTCGAGGAAGCCCAGCGGCCACGTCGCGTCAAGCGGCCCCTGGCCAGGCGCCGCGGCTGCGTGAGGGGTGGGACCCCCGTACAGCGCTTGGTTGATGGTGGCATAGAAGATGGCCGAGAAGAGGAGCAGCTCGCCGACGAAGAACGCCGCGAAGCGCCGCTGCCGGCGCAGCAGCCAGCGCACCAGCGCGAGCGCGATGACCGCCGCGGCGGGCGCAAAGCGCACGCTCAGCCACGGTGCGGCGGCCAGCAGCACGGTCCCCGGCGTCGCCCAGCGCAGGCGCGGGTCCTCTCGCGCGCGCAGGGCCAGCAGCGCCGCGCCGGCCAGCAGCGCGCCTGC
Source organism: Solirubrobacteraceae bacterium (assembly GCA_035942615.1). Taxonomy (GTDB): domain Bacteria; phylum Actinomycetota; class Thermoleophilia; order Solirubrobacterales; family Solirubrobacteraceae; genus Siliceabacter. The sequence goes on from DASZCY010000250.1 coordinate 2,637, forward strand.
CATCAGCTCGGGCGATACCGCGGTGGCGTGGGCCAGCACGGGCGGGGACAGCGCGCAGCCCAGCGTGGCCAGGCTCGCCCACGGCTCGGGCACGACGCGGCGCGCCAGGACGGCGGCGAGCACGAAAGCCAGCGCGGCCACGGCGGCCATCAGCACCTGGACCGCCAGCGGTCCGCCCACCGCGTAGGTCGGGGCGACGGCGAGGGCCAGCGCCATCCCGTCGGGGTCGTGGGCCCGTCCGCGGGTCAGCCGGCCGCGGGGCTCAAGCTCGTAGGGATACCAGGCGGCGTAGGCCCGCTGCCGGAACTGGTTCATGACGTCGAGGTCGCGGTCGACGACGATCGACTCGGCAGTCAGCAGCACGTGCGGCTCGCCGCCCGCGTAGGGGCTCTCAGCGAAGCTGGGGATGCCCAGGGTGGCGGCGTACGCCGCGAAGAGGACGACCCACAGCGAGAGCGCGCGGCGCACGGACCCATGTAAGCGCATCCCGCTCCTCCTGCTGGCCTCGCGCTCAGTCGGAGGAATCGGCGAGCTGGTGCGCCAGCTCGACCAGCAGGCGCACCCCGAAGCCCGAGCCGCCCTTGGGTGCGTAGGGGCGCCCGAGGTCCCAGGCCGGGCCAACGATGTCCAGGTGGGCCCAGGGGACGTCGCCGGTGAAGCGCTGCAGGAAGGCGGCGGCGACGATCGAGGCGGCCTTGCGCTGCTCGTGCAGGTTGGCCACGTCGGCCACCCGGCTGCGCAGCAGCTCGGCGTACTCGGGGTGCAGCGGCAGCCGCCAGGTCAGCTCTCCGGTGGCCTGCCCGGCCGTCTCGACGGCGGCGGCCCACGTGTCGTCGTCGGCCATCAGGCCGCAGTGGGTGTCGCCCAGCGCGGTGACGATGGCGCCGGTGAGCGTGGCCACGTCGACGAGGCGCTCGGCCCCGAGGGCGACGGCGTGGGCGAGGCAGTCGGCCAGCACGAGGCGGCCCTCCGCGTCGGTATTGAGCACCTCGACGGTGGTGCCGTCCATCGCGCGCACCACGTCGCCGGGGCGCAGGGCGCGGCTCGAGGGCATGTTCTCCGTCGCGCCCACCACGCCGAGCACGCGCACCGGCAGCTCCAGCGCGGCGATCGCGCGCATCGCGCCCAGTACGGCGGCGCCACCGGACATGTCGTACTTCATGTCCGCCATCCGGTTGGCGGGCTTGATCGAGATGCCGCCCGTGTCAAAGGTCACCGCCTTGCCGACGAGGCCCAGCAGCGGACCGGTGGCATCCGGCGGCTCGTAGCGCAGGGTGATCAGCGCGGGCTCCTCTCCGGCGCCCTGGGCCACCGCGGCCAGGCAGCCCATGCCCCGCGCGACGATGCCCGCACGGCCCTCGACCTCCACCTCGACGCCCTCCAGGCCCCGGGCGGCCTGGGCCAGTGCCGTCGGCGTCATCGCGTTGGCCGGGGCGTCCTGGAGCTCGCGGGCCCAGTTGACCGCCGCGGTGACGATCCCCGCGCGGGCCACCGGCTCGCCGACGTCATGGTGGGCGCTGACCAGCAGGCGCCGGGGACCGCTGCCGCCGTCCTCCTGGGAGGGCGCGCGGAAGCGGTCATCGCGATGGGCCGCCAGCAGCGTGCCCTCCACCAGCGCGGTGGCGATCTCGTCGCTCACCTTGTGGGGGACCTCCCAGCACAGCGTCCGTGCGCCCAGCTCGCGGGCGCGCCCCAGCGCCACGGCGGCGGCCACGCGGGCGCGCTCGGCGTCGAAGCCCTCGCGCTCGCCCAGGCCGATCACGATCCAGCGCTTGCCCTGGGCGTGGGCCTGGGCGAGGTGGCGCGCCCTGGGCCGCGCCTCACCTCGCTCCACCAGCGCGCCGAGCTCGCCGCCCGGGGTGTCGTGCGCGATACCCTCCCCGGCGAACAGCCCGATGGCCACCGTGTCGGCCGCGCTGTCGACGGGGAGAAGGGTGGTGGCCTCGACCTCCATGCCGGGCGGCACCCTAGTGGCCCTCCGGTCGGTGCAGACTGCCGGAGGGACCACGAACCTCCGCGGGGGCGCGTCCACGCCCCGGATTTACACTGCTCGCCCACCCGACGCGATCCACCTGGAGACCACCCATGCCCAAGACCGTGATCCTCGGCGCCGCCCGCACCCCGATCGGCAAGCTGGGCGGCGGCCTGAGCACCAAGCAGGCCCCCGAGCTGGGGGCGCTGGCCATCAAGGGCGCCCTGGAGCGCGCCGACGTGGGCCCCGACCAGGTCGAGCAGGTGATCATGGGCCAGGTCCTCCAGGCCGGCCAGGGTCAGGTGCCCTCGCGCCAGGCCCAGATCGAGGCGGGCATCCCCAAGGAGGTCCCCTCGGAGACCATCAACAAGGTCTGCGCCTCGGGCATCCGCGCGGCCGGGCTGCTCGACCAGGCCATCCGCGCCGGCGACGTCGAGGTCGCGGTGGGCGGAGGCATGGAGTCGATGTCCAACGCGCCCTACCTGCTGCCCCAGGCGCGCTTCGGCCTTCGCATGGGTGACGCCAAGATGTTCGACGCGATGCTCAAGGACGGGCTGATCAATCCCTTCACCGCCAAGCACATGGCCCAGGAGGCCTCCGAGGTCGCCCAGGAGCTCGAGCTGACCCGCGCCGACATGGACCGCTGGTCGCTGCGCTCCCACCAGCTCACCGTCCAGGCCACCGACGAGGGTCGCCTGCCCGAGGAGATCGTCCCGGTGACCGTCAAGGGCCGCAAAAGCGAGACCGTGGTGGAGATCGACGAGTCGCCGCGCCGCGAGACCACGCTGGCGGCGCTGGCCAAGCTGCCGCCGATCTTCCTGGAGGACGGCACCCACACCGCCGGAAACGCCCCCGGCGTCAACGACGGCGGGGGCGCGCTGGTGCTGGCCTCCGACGCGTGGGCCTCGCGCAACGACAAGCAGGTCCTGGCCGAGATAGTCGGGCAGGCCGCCATCGCCGACGACTTCCCCTACCTCGCGCGCACGCCGGCCAAGGCTGCCAGCAAGGCGTTGGAGAAGGCCGGCCTCTCGCCCGAGGACGTCGACCTGTGGGAGATCAACGAGGCCTTTGCCTCGGTCACCCTCAACTCCATCCGGATGTTGGGCATCGACGAGGACCGGGTCAACGTCAACGGCGGCGCGGTGGCCATCGGCCACCCACTGGGTGCCTCGGGCGCGCGGATCCTGGGGACGCTGGTCCACGAGCTGCGCCGCCGCGGCGGCGGCCTGGGCTGCGCGGCGATCTGCTCGGGCGGCGGCCAGGGCGACGCGGTACTGGTGCGGGTCCCGGCCGACGGCTCCTGAGGCACATCGGGCGTGGGGCTCTCCGCCGCCTTCTTCGACCTCGACCGCACGCTCATGGCGGGCTCCTCGGGCTTCCACTGGGCGCGCGCGGCCTACAGCGCGGGGCTCGTGCGCCGCCGCCAGCTGTGGGGCGATGCGTGGGCCAACGTGCAGTTCCGCCTGCGCGGGTCGACCGAGGCGGGGACCGAGCGGGTCAAGGCGCGCGTGGGCCAGTGGATCGCCGGGCGCCGCGCGCTCGAGCTACAGCGCCTGGCGCCGGGGGTGCTGGCCGGCGTGCTCCCGCGGCTGTACGGGCAGATGCTCGAGGTCGCCTACGACCACCAGGACGCCGGGCGGCCGGTGTTCATCTGCACCGCCGCCTCGCAGGAGACGGCCGACATGCTCGCCCACGTGCTTGGCTTCGACGGGGCGGCGGGCTCACGCTTCGAGCAACACGACGGCGTGTACACCGGGCGCCTGGCGGGCCCCTTCTGCTACCGCGAGGGCAAGGCGGCGCGCATGCGCGAGCTGGCCGCCGCCCACGACGTCGATCTCGCCGCCTCCTACGGCTACTCCGATTCGGCCTCCGACCTGCCGATGCTGCGCGCCGTCGGCCACCCCGTCGCCGTCAACCCGGACCGCGAGCTGGCCCGCGCGGCCGCCGCCGAGGGCTGGGGGGTACTGCGCTTCGAGCATCTCGGGCGTCGGCTGAAGTTCGCCGCCGCCGTCGGGGCGGCGGCCGCAGTGGGCGGCGCGGGCCGCGCGGCCCGGGCGCGGCTGGCCGGATGATCCTGGAGGAACTCACTGATCGAGCGGCAGCGGATCTCCTCACCCGGCCGGCCCGATCAGCCCTTCGAGCGAGCCCGCGAGTGCGACCGGCGGGCCGGTCTCCCAGCGTCCGTCGGGCATCTGACCGATGAGGCGATAGCGGTCCGCATGGCCGGGCACGGCCAGCCGCTCGAAGTAGCCCGCCTGGTCCGTGGCGAAGGTGGCCTGTCCGTCGGCGCAACCCGGCCCGAGTGTCTGCACCGGCTCCCAGCGGCCGGTCAGGAGGCTCCGGGCCTCCACCCGCACCAGGCGCGCGCGGTGGCCCGGGCGCACCCCGCCGAACAGCACGACGGCCGGGCGGCCCGCGAGGTGGCGTAGCTCCGCGTGCAGCGGCAGCCGGAAGGCCTGGGCGGCGGGCTTGGGGGTGCCGTCGGCGTACTGCAGCCCAGTCTGGAAGTCGCGCCAGTGCCCACGGGTCCCCGCCCGCCGGCCTGACTGGACGGCGTCGATGTCGCGCAACAAGAACTGTGCGTGCATGTTCACCGTTGGCTGCTTCCAGGCCAGGTAGGCCGACCACCCGATGAAGGCGGCCTGCTGCTCGGGGGTGTGGCGCTGGAAGGGATCGGGCGGCTTGGTCTCGTAGCCGTACTCGGTGAAGTACAGGCCCAGCGGGCGCTCGATGCGCCCGCGCTCGTGCAGGGCCTGGAGCAGGCCGGCCAGGCGGTCGGCGTCCGCGATCGGCGCCATGTCGGCGTGGCGCGCGCGGCGGCCGGGGACGGTGTCGCGCGAATAGGGATGGTGGGCGAAGCCGTCGGCGCGCAGCGGGCGGAAGCCCTCGCACTCGGGAACGCCCAGTGGCTCCAGGCGCTCGTCCACGCAGGCCAGCTCACGCACGAAGCGCATCGGTGGGACTCCGCCGCCGCCGCGCCCGCCGCTGGGCGAGCCCTGGGAGGCGGTGCCGCCGATGAGCACGCCGTTGCGCTCGCTGACCGCCTTGATCGCGTCGTAGGCGGCGTTGTGCATCGGGCGGTAGACATGTGGCGAGTACGGACGCCGACGCCGCCCGTCGCGAACCCACTGGGGCGCCAGGAAGGATGGGTGGTTGGGCTCGTTCCACGTCGTGTACATCCGCACGGTGGGCAGCGCGCGCCCACGGTCGGCCGGGTCGGGGAAGGTGCCGTCGTAACGCTCGGCCACCGCACGCGCGAAGGCGCCGAACAGCGCCGCGTCGGGCCGGTGGCGCTGGCGGGCGGGGTTGGTCGAGCCGCGCGCCACCGCCCAGCGCGGCGCCCAGAAGGCCACGTCGAGCTGGACCTCCATGCCCGCCTCGCGCACGGCGCGCACCGCCGTGTCCAGTGAGCGCCAGCGCTCCTGGGGGTAGGTGACCGGGTCACCCGGGTCGAAGCCCCCGCCCGGGACCCTGCGCGCCTCGGGGGCGGGCGACAGCGCCGCCCAACCAGCGGTGATGCGCACACGGTCGAAGCCCAGCTCGGCCATCTGGCGGGCGGTCTCGCGCACCTGGGCGGGAGGGCGGTGCAGCAGCAGCGCATCGTCCTGGACGACGGTCTCCATGTGCTTGGCCGCGCCGCCGCCCCCCAGCAGGGCCACCACCAGCGCGCACGCCACCTTCCCCATGCTGTCTCTCCGTCAGATGGACCCGGTCGTCCAGGCATCGATCCTACCGCGCCGCCCCTGGACAACGCGTAGGATCCCCCGCCCATGAGCTCCTCCGCCGCGCAACGCAAGATTCGGGTCGTCGTGGCCAAGCCGGGGTTGGACGGCCACGACCGTGGCGCCAAGATCATCGCCCGGGCCCTGCGCGACGCGGGGATGGAGGTCATCTACACGGGACTGCACCAGACGCCCGAGCAGATCGTGGAGACGGTGATCCAAGAGGACGCCGACGCGGTGGGGCTGTCCATCCTGTCGGGGGCGCACATGACGCTGGTTCCCAAGATCGTCGAGCTGCTTGGCGAGCAGGAGGCCAGCGACGTGGTGGTCACGGTGGGGGGGACGATCCCCTCGGACGACATCCCCCAGCTCAAGGAGCTGGGCGTGGACGAGGTCTTCACGCCGGGGGCGTCGACGCAGGAGATCGTCGACTTCATCTCCGAGCGCGTCGAGCCCTAGCCGCAGGCGAAAGCCGTTCTTGCGCCCGGACGATTGACTCGTCAGTCAATCGGCTAGCATCGGCCACCGTGAAGAACGACGTTCGGCTGAGCCGAGGAGGCTGAAGTGAAGATCTGCGTCCTGGTGAAGGAGGTGCCCGACGCCGCCGTCGAGAAGCGCATCGACCCCTCGACGGGGCGGATGGACCGCAGCGGGGAGAAGAACCTCAACCCCTACGACACGCACGCCATCGAGGCGGCCATGCAGATCAAGGAGGGCGGCGCCGTCCAGGTGGACGAGATCGTGGCGGTGACCATGGGCCCCGACAGCGCCGTGCGCGCGCTGCACAAGGCGGTCTCGCTGGGCGCCGACCGCTCGGTGCACCTCAACGACGAAGCGCTGGCGGGCTCCGACGTGGCCGCCACGGGCTACGCCCTGGCCACGACGCTGGAGCGCGAGAGCCCCGACCTGGTCCTGCTCGGGCAGCAGTCCGACGACGGCGAGTGCTACACGATCGGCGCTGTGGTGGCCGACTACCTGCGCATGCCCTCCCTGACCCAGGTCATCGACATGAAGGTCGACAGCGCGGAGACGGTGCGCTGTGAGCGCCAGGCCGAGTACGGCTACGACACCGTCGACGTGGCGCTGCCCGCCGTGATCTCCGTCGGCGACGCCATCAACGAGCCGCGCTATCCGTCGCTCAAGGCGATCATGGGCGCCAAGAAGAAGCCGCTCGAGGCCGTGGGCGCCGGCGACGTCGGGCTGGACGCCTCGAAGATCGGCGCGGCGGGCTCCCAGGTGGACTGCGGCGACTTCAAGGCCCCACCCCCGAAGGGGGCCGGGACCATCATCGAGGACGAGGACACCAACGAGACGGTCGACAGGATCGTCGCGTGGCTGGACGAGAGGAAGCTGATCTAGTGCCCGGCCTGCTGGTCTACGCCCTCCACTACGAGGGCTCCTTCAACAAGAACTCGCTGGGCGCCATCTCCGAGGCGACCCGCCGGGCCGGCGAGCTGGGCACCGAGGCGCACGCGCTGGTCTTGGGCGGCGACGACCTCACCGACGAGCTCTGCTCCTCGCTGGGTGCCTACGGCGCCACCCGGGTCCTGCGCGCCCGGGGCCCCGAGGGCCTCGCCCAGCCCGTGGTCGACGCCATGGAGAAGGCCGTGAAGGACCACGGCTACGACTACGCGATGTTCGGCGGTGGCCTGCTGGGCTTCGAGATCGGCGCGGGCCTGGCCGCCCGCCTGGGCGCCGGGGTGACCATGGAGGTCACCGCGGTCAACGTCGACGGCGATCGGCTGACCGCCGAGCGCCCGATCCACGGTGACTCCTCGATCTCGACCTCCCGCTACAAGGGCTTCGGGATCATCATCGCCCGCCTCAACGCCTTCGAGGCCACCGAGTCCGGCTCGGGCCCGGCCACCGTCGCGGACCTCGACGTCGAGCTGTCCGAGTGGTCGACCAAGGCCACCATGGTCACCCGCGGCGAGCAGCGCGGCGCCGACGTGGACATCGAGGGCGCCGACCTGCTGATCGC
>DASZCY010000251.1:0-1605 GCA_035942615.1 Solirubrobacteraceae bacterium
GTCGTGGTCGTGGGGCTTTCGTCCTGGTTTTCGTTCGCCCTACGAAGCGGCCACCTGACGGGCGAGGGTGGTGTGGCGGAGCGCGGCGTCCACGCGGGGCAGGGCCGCGGCCAACGCGCCCGGCTCGGTCAGCAGCACGCACAGGCGCTCCGCGCGCGTCGCCCCGGTGTAGACGAGATTGCGGGTGAGCATGTGCCGATGGGCTCGCGCCAGGACCAGCACGACGCCCGGGCTGCTGCTGCCCTGCAGCTTGTGCACCGAGGCGGCGTAGGCGGGGCGCAGGGAGCCCAGGGCCGAGAAGGGCAGGGCCACGGTGCGTCCGTCGGTGAGGCGCAGCAGGGCCCGCTGGCGCTCGGCGTCGGCGCTGACCAGTACGCCGACCTCGCCGTTCATCACCTCGCGCTCGTGGTCGTTGACGGTCTGCAGGACCTTGTCGCGCACGCGCAGGCGGGTGCCCGGGATGGCGGCGCCGTCGGGGTTCAGGCGGGCGCGCAGTCGCTCGTTGAGGGCGTCGATGCCGGCCGGCCCGCGGTGCATGGGGGCGAGCACCTGGATTCCGGCCGCGGGATCGACGTCGAGGTGGCCGGGCAGACGCTCGACGGCCAGCGAGACCGCCTCCTCCACCAGCGCGGTCGCACCCTCACGCTCGATGACGAAGAAGTCGCGGAGGCCGTCGCGGTCGGGATGGCGCAGCGGGGGCGGATCGCCCGCGTTGATGGCGTGGGCGGCCTGCACGATGAGCGAGCGGGCCGCCTGGCGGAAGACCTCCTCCAGCCGCGTGGTGGGCACGGCGCCCGAGGCGATGAGGTCTGCGAGCACCCGTCCAGGGCCCACGGGCGCGAGCTGGTCGACGTCGCCGACCAGCAGCACGTGGGTGCGCGGACCGACCGCGGCCAGCAGCGCCTCCGCCAGGCGGACCGAGAGCATCGAGACCTCGTCGACGATCAGCACGTCGCAGCCCTCGATCGGCGCGTCGGCGTCGCGCGCCGGCCCCTCGCCGGGCACCCACTCGAGCAGGCGGTGGATCGTCGAGGCCGGCGCGCCGGTCAGCTCGGTCAGCCGCCGGGCGGCCTTTCCCGTCGGGGCGCACAGGCGCGCCGTCCGCCCCCGCGACCGGACCGCGTCGACAAGCGCCCTCATCGTGGCGCTCTTGCCGGTGCCCGGGCCGCCCGTGAGGATGGACAGGCGGTGGGCGAGCGTCTGCTCCACGGCGGCCCATTGCGCGTCCGTGGGCACGAACGCGCCTGACATCGCCCGTTGGGGTGGGAGGCGGAGCCTGAGCCCCGGGCCGGCCGAGAGGAGGCGCTGCGCGTGGCCGGCCAGCCGCCGCTCGACGGCGTGCAGGCCAGCCGCGGCGACCCGGTCTTCCTCGACGATGACCTCCCCCCGGGCGGCCAGTTCGTCGATCGCATCGCTGACGTCGGCGCCGAGCAGCCGCGTGGCGCGGGCCTCCAGCTCGGGGCGGGGCAGGTGGCAGTGCCCCTCGTCCTCGGCCAGGACGAGCGCGTGCAGGACGCCGGCGCGCAGGCGTCCGGGCGCGTCGGGCGCGGTGCCCAGCGAGCGCGCCAGGGCGTCGGCGGTGGCAAAGCCCACCCCGGGCAGCGC
>DASZCY010000252.1:0-4565 GCA_035942615.1 Solirubrobacteraceae bacterium
ATGAGGCGCATGGGCCCCATCACGTGCAGCTCCCACTGGCCCTGCCAGTCGGCGTCGGTCAGCTCCTCCAGCGGACGGGCGAACGAGGTGCCCGCGTTGTTGACCAGGGAGTACAGGCCGCCCAGCACCTCGGCGCGCTCGACGATCGCCTCCGCGGCGCGCGGATCGGTCACGTCGGCAGCCAGCCTCTCGCCGCCGACCGCCCGGGCGGCCTCCGCGACGCGCCCCTCGTCGCGGCCGACGAGCAGCACGCGGGCGCCGTCGGCGGCCAACAGCCGCGCGGTGGCCAGGCCGATGCCCCGCGAGGCGCCCGTGACCACGCACACGCGGCCGTCGAAGCCCAGGTCCATGCCCGCCATCATGCCAGCGCGGCGCGACCCGGCGAGCCGGCGGGCCTGACGCGGAGGCGGTGGCCGGGGCGAGCGCCCGCCTGGCACCACCGGCGTGCCCCTCACCCCCCGCGGGCAGCCTTCTCGCGCTCGAGGCGCTCCAGGAAGCGCTCGTCGTCGGGCTCGTCAGCGCCACCGACGCGCGGGCGCATCGCGTCGGCCAGGCGCTGGGCCAGCCGCACGCGCGCCGCCGCCTCGAGGCCCTCGCGGCGGGCCAGAAAGGAGCGCACCATGGCCAGCTGCTCGCCGTCCAGCGCGCTGACGTCCCAGCTGCCCATATCCGGCGTGACCGGCGGCGCGTACGCGGGGGCGGCGACCGTCGCGCTCCCCGCGCCCGCCATGCGCTCGCGGATGACCAGCGTGCCGGCCACCAGGTCGCCCGGGCGCTGGTTGCGGCGGGTCAGCAGCACGCCGAAGTTGGTCGGGACGTAGCTGAGCGGGAGGCCGTCGACCAGGCGCAGCACGTTGCGCACGGCGCTCGAGGGGAGATCGACCGGACCACCGCTGTCGCGCACCACCCGCAGCCCGCTCATCCGCTTGCCCGGCGTGCGCCCCTGGGCGAGCGTCTCGAAGGCGATGTCGTAGCACAGCAGCACGAGGCCGATGAGGGGGATGACGAGGGCCACCACGAGCACATCCAGCGCGCTGAGCGCGATGATGAGCAGCAGGATGAGCAGGCCCTTGATCACGAGGTCGGTCCCCCCCGCGATCGCACGCGAGCCCAGCCCGGCCAGCGTGAGCTCGAGTGCCACGCCCTCGGGGGTGGCGATGGCTACGCGGTCGTCGAGGCTCAGGCCGGAGGGGCGCACCCGATGAAGGATGCCGCGTTCCTGGCCGAGCGGACGTCCGACTGGGACGAGCTCGACGGGCTCCTGCGCCGCGCCAAGGGCCGTCCCGAGCGCCTGGGGGCCGATGGCGTGTTGCGCGTCGGCGAGCTGTACCGCGCCGCGGCCGCCGACCTGGCGGTGGCCCGCCGGGCGCTGCCCCAAGACCCGGCGCGCCGGCGGCTGGAGGACCTCGTGGCCCGGGGGCGCCAGGCGGTCTACGCCGACGAGCGCCGCCGCGCGCGGCCACTGGCCTTTTTCGCGCGCGGCTTCTGGCGGGCGGTGGGCGAGCGTCCGGGGACGCTGGCGCTGGCCACCGCGCTCTTCGCCCTGCCCGCGCTGCTGGCGACCGCCTGGGCCCTGAGCGACCCCGATGCGGCGCTGACCATGGTGCCCGGCGACTTTCGCCAGGCGGTCGAGCCGGTGGGCGACACCGGCATGTCTCGCGCGGAGACCGCCGTGTTCTCCGGCCAGGTACTGACCAACAACATCCAGGTGGCGCTGATGGCCTTTGCCCTGGGGATCACCGCAGGATTGGGAACGGCGGTCATCCTCGCCTACAACGGGGTGATCCTCGGTGTGATCGCCGGCGGGGCGATCGAGGCGGGCAACGGCATCACCTTCCTGGAGTTCGTGTTCGCCCACGGCGTCCTTGAGCTGAGCCTGATCTGCGTCGCGGGGGCCGCCGGCCTGCGCCTGGGCTGGGCACTGGTCAGTCCCGGCCGGCGCACGCGGGCGGCGGCGCTGGTGGTCGAGGGACGCAGGGCGATCGCGATCGCGGCGGGGACGGTGCCGTGGTTCGTCCTCGCCGGCCTCATCGAGGGCTTCGTGACCCGCTCGGGCTTCGGCCTGCCCGGCGGGGTGGTGGTCGGCGTGGTGGCGGGCGGCGCGTTCTGGGCGCTGATGGCGTTGCGTGGACGCTCGCCGAGGCCCGCGGCGGCAACCACGGGCCGGGTCCCCCGACCCGCGGCCTGAGCCACCGGTCGCGGGGCCCCCCGGCCTGCTGCCCGTCAGTCGCCGAGCTCGACCGACTTGGCGGTCGCGGTCTCGCCGGCCACCAGCGTCCAGTACAGCCGTGCCTGGAAGTCCTCGTGGTGGCGCGCGACCGCGAGGTTGCGCACGTCACTGCCGGGCGGCTCGAGCTCCCGGGGCGTGCCAGTCCGCCAGTCGGCGAAGACCAGCAGCCGGTAGCACGAGAAGGCGAGCCCGCCATCGGGCAGGAAGGCGGCATCGTCGATGCCGCTGCGGTCGCCACGCTCGCCGTCGCACGCACGGGAGTCGTGCACGCGTTGGCGTCTGCGTGCGTCAAAGACGATCGCCTTGCGCGACTCGCTCACCCCGCCCTCGTAGTGGACGATGACGCCAACCCAGCGGCCCCCGACGGGCTCGATGCGGGTGGAGGTGCGCAGATCGTCGCCGAAGTCCTCCTCTCGGATGATCGTGGCGCGCTGGCCCGTCGGGGCCCAGCAGGCGACGATGGAGTCGATGCGGGTGCGCTGGGAGGTCGTTGGCCGCGCGATGCGAACCACGCGCACGGGACCGTCGGCGGCGATGAGCTTGGCCCCCGCTCGCAGGCATGAAGGAGCGCGGGCGGGGGCGGCCGCGGTGAGCGCGGCGACCGCCGCAGTGACCAGGAGCGCGGCTGCGACCGCGGCTGCGAACGATGCGAGTCTCATGCCCAGAGGACCAGCGCCCGTGCGCAAAGTTGCGCACCGCGATCAAGCGGCGCACCGGGACGCGTGCTTACAGCCGCGCGCGCGCCTTGGCGCGCACGTAGGCGGCCACGCAGGCGGCCGCCAGACCGCCGGGGGGCGCGTCGAGCACCTCGGCTCCCGCGGCGCGCACGCGGCGGGCGGCGTCGGTGCGGGCGCGCTCGACCTCCACGGCCACCGCGGCGGCCCGGACGTCGTCGAGGGTGCCGGGGGAGGTGGCGATCGCCGTGCGCAGCGCGGGATCGGGCACGTCGGCGACCACCACCTGGTGGTGGCGGGCCAGCACGGGCACGGCACCCACCAGCGAGCGCGCCGCCGCCGTGTCGACGAGGTCGGTCAGCACGAGCACGAGCGCGCGCTTGAGGCCGCCGACGGCCCGGAAGGCCAGCTCAGGGTCGCTGTCCACGCCCTCGGCCTCCAGGTCGAAGCACGCGCGCACCAGCGCCTCGCCGCCGTCGCGGCGCGGGGCGAGGCGGCGCAGGACGCGGTCAGAGAAGGCCACCGCCCCGCAGCGGTCGCCCAGCGCGTCGGCGGCCAGGCCGACCGCCGTGGCCGCGTCCAGGGCCGCGTCCAGCCGGGTGACCGACTCGGCGACCGGAGAGGCCATGAGCCGCCCGCAGTCCAGGACGCAGACCACCTCGCGCTCGCGCTCGACGCGCAGGTTGTTGACCATCGAGCGCCCGAGCCGCGCGGTGGCCCGCCAGTTGACAAAGCGCACGTCGTCGTCGGGCAGGCCGTCGCGGATCGACTCGAACTCGGTGCCCAGGCCCAGGGGCCCGCGCGTGCGCGTGCCGGGCTCGCGGAAGCGGCCCTGGCGCACGGCCAGCGCCAGGCGCCGCGCGGCGGGGACGTCGGGGAAGACGCGCACCTCGTGGGCCTCCCCCGCGGTGTGATCCCACGCGGCCAGGCCCAGCGGGCCGCGCACGCGCACCGCGGCGGCCGGCAGGAGGTGACGCCCGCGGCGCGTGGCCAGCAGGTCGGCCTCCAGGGCGCCATCGCTGACGGGCGGGCTGATCGTCATCCCCGCAGGCGCCGCCTGGCGGATGCGCGCGCGGGCCGCCTCAGCACCGGGCAGCGTCACGCGCAGCGCCACCGCTCGCCCGCGGGCCACCACGGCAGGAACATCGCGCCCGGCCGGTGGGGGACGGCGCGCCGCGCGCGCGTCTGCCACCAGCGCGCCGAGCACCACGAGGACGCCGCCCGCGGCCACGAAGGGTCCGAGCAGTAGGGAGCTCAGCGCGGCGAGCGCGAGGACGCCGGCCACCCGGGGCGTCGGGCTCATCGCGGCACTGGCACGCTGCCCAGGGCGGTGCCGACGGCATCGTCGGCGGTGTAGCGATCGAGCTCGGCCTCGGGGCGCAGGACGAGACGGTGGCGCAGGACCGAGGGCGCGACACCGGCGACGTCGTCGGGGGTCACGAAGTCACGGCCGGCCAGGGCGGCGGCGGCGCGGGCGGCGCCCAGGAGGTGCACGGCGGCGCGCGGGCTGGCTCCCAGCTCGACGCTGGGCAGCTCGCGGGTGGCGCGCACGACCGCCACCACGTAGGCGGCGACCTCGTCGGTCGCCGAGATAGCGCCGACGCCGCGGCGCGCCGCGACGAGCTGGTCGGTTGCCGCCACCGCCTCGACCTCCTCCAGCC
>DASZCY010000253.1:0-2017 GCA_035942615.1 Solirubrobacteraceae bacterium
CGGCTGGAGCGCGGGCGACCGGCTGCTCGACGCGGGGGCGGGCACCGGGGCGCTGACGCTGGACGCCGCCGCACGCGGCGCCCAGGTCACCGCCTGCGAGCCCGTCGGCGCGCTCGCTGCGCTGGGACGGGAGCGGTCCGCCGGACAGCCCGCCGTGCGATGGGTCGAGGCCGACCTCGACGACCTCCCCTTCGATGCGGGCTCCTTCGACCACGCGGTCTGCGCCTTCGGGCTCACCGCGTGCGTACGACCGCGGGCGGCCCTGGCGGAGATCGCGCGGGTGGTGGCTCCCGGTGGGACGCTGGTGCTGGGGGCCTGGCACCCTGGAGGACCGATAGGACGCCTGCTCAAGCTCGCAGAGCGCTGGGATCCGTCCCCGGCGGGGACCGTCTCGCCACTGGGCGCGACCCGCGAGGAGCGCCTGCGCCAGGACCTCGACCATCACGCCGACCGCGTCGAGTTCTCCTTCGCCGAGGTGCCGCTCGTCTTCTCCGATGCGCAGGAGGCGGGGGACCGCCTCACCCGCGCGCTCGCGCCGGTCGCGGCCGCTCTGAGCGCCGACGCGGGACCCAGGCGCGCGCAGGCCGTGCGCTCGCTGGCCGAGGCAGGCGACGAGGCCGGCGGAGGGCTGGTCCTCCGCGCGGGGTTCCTGGTGGTCGTGGCGCGCCGCAGCGAGCTCTCGTGAGCCGCCGCGAGGGCCGGACGCACCGGGACGGCGCGCGGGTGCGCGGTGGGCTACACTGGAGGCGTTGATCCAGACGACGTTCGCCCCCCTGCAGCGCTCGCGCACCGCTTGACGCGCGCTGGACAAACCTAGTGCCGGTCCCTCGCAGGTTCGACCGGCGCCCGCCCGAGCGGGATCAGACCCGGATCAACGACCGCATCCGCGTGTCCGAGGTGCGCCTCATCGACGAGGACGGCCAGCAGGTCGGGGTCATGGGCACCGAGGACGCCTTGGCCTACGCCCGTGAGCGCGATCTCGATCTCGTGGAGGTCGCCGCGGAGGCCCGCCCGCCCGTCTGCCGGGTGCTCGACTACTCCAAGTACAAGTACGAGCAGGCCCAGAAGCAGAAGGCCGCGCGCAAGCACCAGCAGTCGGTCGTGGTGCGTGAGATCAAGTTCCGCCCCAAGATCGCCGAGCACGACTACGCGACCAAGAGGGGCCACGTCGAGCGCTTTCTGCGCCACAAGGACAAGGTCAAGATCACGATCATGTTCCGCGGGCGCGAGGTCACCCATCCCGAGCGCGGCGAGGCCATCCTCCAGCGCCTGGCCGAGGACCTCAGCGAGCTGGCCACCGTCGAGCAGCGCCCCACCCAGGACGGGCGCAACATGACGATGATGCTCGGCCCCTCCAAGGCCGTGCTGGCCGGTCAGGCCGACGAGCGCAACGGCGCCAGCCCCTCCGTGGACGCCACCGGCGGCGGCGACGCCGTCGAGCGCGGGGCCCAGGACGACGCCGTCGAGCGCGCCGCCGGCGACGACGCCGGGTAGTCCGCTGGCCGACGGGCTCTCCCGCCGGGGGCTGTTCACCGGGCTCAGGCGGCGCCTCACCCCAGGCGAGGATCCACCGCTCACCGCCGGCGTCGACGCGGACGCCCAGGAAGAGGTCCGCGACCGCCTGCGCACGGCGTGGGAGGGCTCGGACGGGCGCCTTTGGGCCCAGACGTCAGCAATGCTGCTCGAGCTGGCCCCGCCCTCGGACGGCGAGCGGGTGCTCGACGCCGGCTGCGGCGATGGCAACGTGGCGCTGGAGCTCGCCGAGCGCGGCGCGGTGGTCACCGCCTGCGACCTCAGCCCGACGCTGCTCGCCGCGGCACGCCGGCGCGCCGCGGCCGCGGGGGCCCAGATCGACTGGCGCGAGGGCGACCTGGAGGCCCTGCCCTTCGCGGACGCGAGCTTCGACGCCACCTGGTCGGCCCTCGCGCCCGCTTTCTGCGCGCGGCCCCACCGTGCGCTGGCCGAGCTCATGCGCGTCACCCGTCCGGGCGGGCGGATCGCGCTGGCGCTGTGGACC
>DASZCY010000254.1:0-1837 GCA_035942615.1 Solirubrobacteraceae bacterium
GGCGACCACACCCAATCCAATCACGTATTGACGCTTCATCGCTGCTCCACTCACGCTGTTGCCCGGTGCGAAGGACCCGCCACCGGGACGGTCCCCATAGATGCAGCAAGTATAGCGGAGCGCGCCGCCCGGCCATAGGTGCGGGCGATGCTTCCGCCACATCCTCGCGCCCGAGCTCCGGGTTTTGGGGATGCGGTGCCAATACATACCCTAACTTAGCTCGACTTTAGCGCTTTGACCCCGTAAGGCGATCGGCTATGCTCGGCACCACTTCGTGAGGAGGGGGCCGATGTACCAACTGCCGCCGTCGATCGCCGCGCTGCTCGTTTCATTCGCGCCGCTGTTCTCGCGCCGGGTCTGGGCGCACGCCCAGGTCTTGGTGGCCGGGGCGCTCCTCGCCCCCGCCCAGCGCACCGTGACTGCGGCGCTGCGCGCGATGGGCCTGGCGCAGACCGCGCAGTTCCACCGCTACCATCGGGTGCTGAGCCATGCGCGCTGGTCGGGGCTGGCGGTCGGGCGCACGCTGCTGGCTTTGCTCGTCGCGGCCTTCGCGCCCGACGGCCCGCTCGTCTTCGGCGTGGACGAGACGCTGGAACGCCGCCGGGGCAAGCGGATCGCGGCCAAGGGGCTCTATCGCGACGCGGTGCGCTCCAGCAAGGGGTACTTCGTCAAGGCGAGCGGGCTGCGCTGGGCCTGCCTGATGCTCCTCGTGCCGATCCCCTTCGCCGCCCGGACGTGGGCGCTGCCGGTGCTGACCGCGCTCGCGCCGTCGGAGCGCCACGACGCGGAGCGGGGGCGGCGGCACAAGACGCTCACCGACTGGGCGCGGCAACTGCTGCTGGTCGTCCGCCGTTGGTGGCCCGAGCGCGCCATCGTGGCCGTTGCCGACAGCGGCTACGCCGCGCTCGAGTTCCTGGCCGCCTGCCGCGCCTGGCGCAACCCGGTGGCGGTCGTCACCCGCCTGCGGCTCGACGCCGCGCTCTACGAGCCGACCCCGCCCCGCCGTCCCGGGCAGCAAGGGCGCCCCCGCAAGAAGGGGCGGCGCCTGCCCACGCTGGCCGCCCGCGCTGCCGACCCGGAGACTGCCTGGGCCGGCATCACCATCGCCAACTGGTACGGGGCCGGGGAGCGCGCCGTCGAGGTCGCGTCGGACACGGCGGTGTGGTACCACACCGGCCTGCCGCCGGTGCCGCTGCGCTGGGTCCTGATCCGCGACCCGCAGGGCCGGTTCGCCACCCAGGCGCTGCTCTGCACCGACCAGGAGGCCGCGCCGGAGCAGGTGCTGGCCTGGTTCGTGCTGCGCTGGCAGCTGGAGGTCACCCTGGAGGAGGCGCGCCGCCATCTCGGCGTCGAGACCCAGCGGCAGTGGTCCGAGGCGGCCATCCGCCGCACCACCCCGGCGCTGCTCGGCCTCTTCTCGCTCGTCGCCCTGCTCGCCCACGCGCGGATGGCCGATCCCGCCGACGCGACCCGGCAGGCCGCGTGGTATCGCAAAACCCACCCGACCTTCGCCGACGCGCTGGCGCTCGTGCGGCGCGAGTTGTGGCGGCAAAAGCTTTTTCACACGTCCCCTTGCGGCGGTGAGCTTATCAAAGTCCCGCGCGTGCTGGTCGAGCACCTGACCGAGGCGCTGTGCTACGTCGCCTGAAGCGCTAAAGTCGAGCTGAGACGATCGCCGAGCTGCGACGGCAGGTCGAGGTCGCCGAGGCCGAGCGCGACCGGCTGGCGGCGGCGCAGGCCGCGCAGGAGGGCCCAGGAGCGGCGGAACGGTCTACCGTGGTGGAATCCGCCCCGGCGGGCGTGTGGGGGCGTGTGCGGCGCTGGTGGCGGGGGTAAG
>DASZCY010000255.1:0-5109 GCA_035942615.1 Solirubrobacteraceae bacterium
CAGAGGGGTGGAGGGACTTGGCCCATCGAAACCCCGGCAACCTCCCGCAGAAGAAGGTCCCAGAGCGGGCACGGTGCCAATTCCTGACAGATGTGTGGCGGGCTTCCAGGACCTTCGCCACACGGGACCGGCGAAGGAGACCAACCTATGGGAGCTGTTGGACTGACCTGTCGTGAGTGCCGCGCCGAGTATCCGGCGGAGGCCCGCTACGTGTGCGAGCGCTGCTTCGGCCCACTCGAGGTGACCTACGAGGTCGACGCCGGCCTCGACGTCGCCGAGCACCGCCGGCGCATCCAGGCCGGCCCGCAGAACCTCTGGCGCTACAGCGACTTCCTGCCCCTGGACGCATCACCCGGGCCATCGTCGCGCACCCTGTCGCGCACCGGGCTGCCCGCCGGCTGCACGCCGCTCATCAAGGCCGACCGCTTGGCCGAGCGCCTCGGTCTGGGCGAGGTGTGGGTCAAGAACGACGCTGCCAACCCCACCCACTCCTTCAAGGACCGCGTGGTGGCCGTGGCCGCCGCCCGCGCCCGGGAGCTGGGCTACGAGGTGCTGGCCTGCGCCTCCACCGGCAACCTGGCCAACGCCGTGGCCGCCCAGGGGTCGGCGCTGGGGATGGAGACCTACGTGTTCATCCCCGCCGACCTCGAGGAACAGAAGATCCTTGCCACCGGCGTCTATGGCACCAACCTGGTGAAGGTGCGCGGCAGCTACGACGACGTCAACCGCCTGTGCACCGAGCTGTCGGGCGAGCGCGACTGGGCCTTCGTCAACGTCAACGTGCGCCCCTACTACGCCGAGGGCTCCAAGACGCTGGCCTACGAGGTCGCCGAGCAGCTGGGCTGGCGCGTACCCGACCGCCTGGTCGTGCCGATCGCCTCGGGCTCGCTGTACACCAAGATCGCCAAGGGCTTCGAGGAGTGGCTGGACCTCGGGCTGGCCGAGGGCACGCCGCCGGTCATGAACGGCGCGCAGGCGCTGGGCTGCTCGCCCGTCGCGGGCGCCTGGGAGGCCGGGCACAACGTCTGCAAGCCGGTCAGGCCCGACACCATCGCCAAGTCGCTGGCCATCGGCAACCCCGCCGACGGCCCCTACGCCCTGGACCTCGCGCGCAGCAGCAACGGCTCGATCGACGCGGTCACCGACGAGGAGCTCCGCGAGGGCATCCGCATGCTGGCCGAGACCACCGGCGTGTTCACCGAGACCGCCGGCGGGGTGAGCACCGCCACGCTGGCCAAGCTGGCCGAGCGCGGCGACATCGACCCCGACGAGCGCGTGGTGCTGATCATCACCGGCGAGGGTCTCAAGACCCTCGACGCGGTGCGCGACACCTTCGATTCCTTCGAGATCGAGCCGCGCGTCGACGCGTTCATCAGCGAGGTCGAGGGTGTGGGTGCGGGGGCCGGCCGATGAGCGTCACGGTCAAGATCCCCACCCAGCTGCGCTCCGCCTCGGGCGGGGAGGCGCAGGTCGATGTCGAGGGGACCACCGTGGGCGAGGCCCTCGAGGGGCTGTTCGACCAGCACGGCGAACTGCGCGAGCGCATGATCGAGGATGGCGAGCTGCGCCGCTTCGTCAACGTGTACGTCGACGGTGAGGACGTGCGCTTCCTCGACGGCCTGCAGACCGCGGTGTCCGCCGGCGGCGAGGTCACCATCCTCCCCGCCGTCGCGGGCGGCTAGCGGGTGGCCAAACGGCGGGTGCCAAAACCGGCATGAGGCGCGCGGCGCGGGCCGCCCGTCTGGGCGCCGAGCGGGCGCGCTTCGCCGCTTGGGCGCGGCGCCTGGACCTGGCGCTGCGCCGGGCCGGCGGGCGCCTGGAGCTCGACGCGCCCCACGGCGCGCACTTCTACGAGCTGCCGCTCCCCGAGGTCCTGCTGGCGGGCGAAGGCCCGGGCGTGTTGGCCCTGCGCCTGGGGCGCGACGTGCACCTGGGCCGGCGCCTCGTGCTCGAGGTGTCCGCGCGCGCGCGCAACGAGGTCGAGCTGGGCGACCGGGTGCGCTTCGCCGCGGCCTCGCGGCTGCAGCTGCGCGGCGGAGCGATCCGCGCGGGCGCCGACTCCTCCTTCCGCGACGGCGTGCTGCTCAACGTAAGCGGCGGAGAGATCGTGCTGGGCCGGCGCTGCCAGCTGCGCCGCGACGCCATGATCCACGCCAACGCACGGGTGGAGATGCACGACCAGGCGGGGCTGGCCGAGCGCGTCAGCGTGGTGGACATGGACCACACCCACGACGGCAGCGACACCTTCTACCTCGACCAGCCGCTTCACGTGGAGCCTGTGAGCATCGGGCGCAACACGCCGGTCTACGCCAACACGATCATCATGCGCGGGGCGCGGATCGGCGCCAACGCGGTGATCGGGGCCAACACCATGGTGCGCGCCGGCGACTACCCGGGTGGGGTGCTCTACGCGGGCAACCCCGCCCGCGCCGTGCGCCCGCTGAGTCCCCCGGCCGGGTAGCCCACCGGCCATGGCCGACCGCCTGGAGGGCTACCGCGCCAAGCGCCGCGCCGACCACACGCCCGAGCCCCGGGGCGAGGGAGCAGGCAACCTCCCCGGCGGTCGTGCGCGCTTCGTGGTGCAGGAGCATCACGCGCGTCGGCTGCACTGGGACCTTCGCCTGGAGCACGACGGGGTGGCGGTCTCCTGGGCGATCCCCAACGGGATCCCGGATACCCCCAAGGAGAACCGCAAGGCGGTCCCCACCGAAGACCACCCGCTCGAGTACCTGGACTTCGAGGGCGACATCCCCGCCGGGCAGTACGGCGCGGGCTCCATGCGCATCTGGGACCACGGCACCTACGAAACCCACGAGTTCTCCGAGCGCAAGGTCGAGGTGACCTTTCACGGGGAGCGCCTGCAGGGCCGCTATGGCCTCTTCCCGGCGGGGGGCGACTGGCTGATCCACCGCATGGATCCCCCAAGCGATCCCGGGCGCGAGCCCATGCCCGAGCAGGTGGCGCCCATGCTCGCGCGCGCCGGGGCGCTGCCCGCCGACCCGTCGGGCTGGGCCTTCGAGGTCAAGTGGGACGGCGTGCGCGCCGTGGCCTTCTGCGCGCCCGGGCGGGTGCGCCTCCAGGCGCGTAGCCTGGCCGACGTCACGGCCCAGTACCCCGAGGTGCATCGCATCGACCGCGCGCTGGGCCATCGCCGCGCCGTGCTCGACGGCGAGATCGTCGCCTTCGACGAGCGCGGCCTCCCGAGCTTCGAGCGCCTGCAGCGGCGCATGCACGTGGCCTCCCCGGCGGCGGTACGCCGCCGTGCCAAGGACGTGCCCGCGACCTACGTGGCTTTCGACCTGCTGTGGCTCGACGGCCACTCGCTCACCGACCGCTCCTACGCCGAGCGCCGCGCCGCGCTGCTCGAGCTGGGCCTGGAGGGGCCCGCATGGCGCACGCCCGAGGCGTGGGAGGACGGCGCCGCCCTGCTGGAGGCCAGCCGCGCGCAGGGCCTGGAGGGCATCGTGGCCAAGCGCCTGGACTGTCCCTACGAGCCGGGGCGGCGCGCCAACGGATGGATCAAGGTCAAGCACCGCCCGACCACCGAGGTCGTGGTGGCGGGCTGGGTCCCCGGCGAGGGGCGCAGGCGCGAGCGCATCGGCGCGCTGCTCGTCGGGGTGCGCGAGGCCCGACCGGAGGGAGGGGCGGGGGAGCTGCGCTACGCCGGGCGCGTGGGCACCGGCTTCAGCCAGGAGGAGCTCGATCGCCTGGCCACCCTGCTGGCGCCACTCGAGCGCGAGCAGAGCCCGTTCGCCGCGCCGGCGGGTCCCCGCGGGAAGGCCGCCTCGCGCGGGGCCGCGCCCCCCCGGGGGGCGGTCTTCGTCGAGCCCCGCCACGTCGCCGAGGTCGAGTACGCCGAATGGACGCGCGACGGGATCCTGCGCGCGCCCTCCTACAAGGGCCTGCGCGACGGCAACGACGCGCCTTCGGCGTCGCCTGCCGCCTTCCTGGCCGCGGCGCGTGAGGTGCGCGGCCGCCGGCCGGCGCTCGAGCTCGAGGTGCCGGGCCCGCCCACCCGGGCGCTGCGCCTGGCCAACCCGGACAAGGTGCTCTATCCGGCCACCGGCTTCACCAAGCGCGACCTGGTCGCCTACCTGGCCGAGATCGCCCCCGTCCTGTTGCCCCACCTACGCGGGCGCGAGCTGACGCTCAAGCGCTACCCCAACGGTGTCGAGGGCCAACACTTCTACGAGAAGAACGCCCCATCCCATCGACCCGACTGGGTGCACACCGCCAACGGATTCGTGCTGGCCCAGGACGTGGCCACGCTGGTGTGGCTGGGCAACCTCGCCGACCTCGAGCTGCACCCGTCGCTGGCGCTGGCCGTCGAGCCGGAGCGGCCCACCACCGTGGTCTTCGACCTCGATCCCGGGGAACCCGCGAACCTGGTGGAGTGCTGCCGGGTCGGTCTGGTCCTGCGCGGGCTGTTCGAGCAGCTCGGGCTGCACAGCGTGGCCAAGACCTCGGGCTCCAAGGGGCTGCAGGTCTACGTGCCCCTCAACAGCGAGACGACCTACGCCGCCACCAAGCCGTTCGCCAAGGCGGTGGCCGAGCTGCTCGAGCAGGCCGAGCCCGAGCTGGTCGTCTCCCGGCAGGCCAGGGACCTGCGCGACGGGCGCGTGCTGGTGGACTGGAGCCAGAACGACCGCCACAAGACCACGGTGGCCGTGTACTCGCCGCGGGCGCGCGAGCGTCCGACCGTCTCGACGCCCGTGACCTGGGAGGAGGTGCAGGACTGCCTGGACGCGCAGGACGCCGCGCGCCTGTCGTTCACCACCGATCAGGTCCTGGAACGGGTGGGCCGCGAGGGCGACCTGTTCGCCCCCGCGCTCTCGCTGGCCCAGGTCCTCCCCAGCCTCTGAACCTCCGGGGGCCTCGCCGACGTGCCGGCCCGAGCGTCCCCGCAGCATTTTCAGGCCCGCGGCGCTAGATTCCCTTCCCGTGACGCTGCGGGCACGGACCGGCCTGCTGCTCGCCGCCTTCGCCGCCGTGCTGGTGGTGTGCGGGCTGCTCATCTCCTCGACCTTGGCCGACGTCGAGGAGCGCGAGCGCGCGCTCACCGAGCGCCTGGACCCGGCCGCCCAGCTCGCGCGCGAGCTGCTGGCGGCC
>DASZCY010000256.1:0-9655 GCA_035942615.1 Solirubrobacteraceae bacterium
GGGCCCTCGAGCAGGAGGACGTCGAGCTGGTGGGCGTCCAGCACCATCACGCCCACGCCGCCGCGTGCCTGGCCGAGCACGGGCGCGTGGAGCCCGTGCTGGCCGTGGTCTTCGACGGCACCGGGTATGGACCCGACGGGACGCTGTGGGGTGGCGAGGTGCTGCGCTGCGATCTGACCGCCTATGAGCGCTTGGCCCACCTCGAGGCGGTGCCTCTGCCCGGCGGCGAGGCCGCGATCCGCCAGCCGTGGCGCATGGCCGCCGTTCACCTCGAGCGCGCCGGGCGCCCGGTGCCCTACGCGCGCTGGCCGGCGGTGCGCACCAGCCTGCGCGTCAACGCGCCACCCTCCTCGGGGATGGGGCGCCTGTTCGACGCGGTCGCCGCCCTGACGGGACTGCGCGATGAGGTCTCCTACGAGGGGCAGGCCGCCATCGAGCTCGAGGAGCTGGCCGGCGAGGTCGAGGCCACGCCCTACCGCTGCGCCGTGAGCGACGGCGTGCTGCGCGGTACGGACCTGGTCGCCGCGGCCCATGATGATCTCGCCGCCGGGCGGCCGCGCGACCAGGTCGCCGCCGCCTTCCACGAGGGCGTGGCCGCCGCCGCCGCGCAGGCCTGCGCGCAGGCCGCGCAGCCGCGCACGGTCGTCCTGTCGGGCGGCACCTTCCAGAACCGCCGCCTGCGCCGCTCCGTGCGCCGCCGGCTGGAGGCAGAGGGCTTCGAGGTGCTCAGCCACCGCCGCGTACCGCCCAACGATGGGGGCATCAGCCTCGGGCAGGCGGCCATTGCCGCCGCCGCGCATGGGTGATCGTTGGGTCGCCCCGCCTTGGCCGGCCCTGCGGACCGCGACTTCCACCCCCGATCAGGCAGATATGGTGGCGCGCATGAGCACCGAGACCACCGAAGCACAGCGCTGGATCTGCGAGTCCTGCGGCTTCATCTACGACCCCGAGGAGGGTGACCCCGACGGCGGAATCCCCGAGGGCACCGCCTTCGCGGACATCCCCGATACGTGGTTCTGCCCGGTGTGCGGAGCGCGCAAGAAGGACTTCATCCTCTACGAGGACTGAGCGGCAGGGGCATCGTTTTCGTCTCCGGCCGCCGGGTAGCGCCGTCGTCATGAAGGCACTGACCTGGCACGGCAAGCGCGACGTGCGCATCGACACGGTTCCGGATCCCTCGATCCAGGAGGCCACTGACGCGATCGTGCGCATCACCACCACCGCGATCTGCGGCTCAGACCTGCACCTCTACGAGGTGCTCGGCCCCTTCATCAAGGAGGGGGACATCCTCGGTCACGAGCCGATGGGCATCGTCGAGGAGGTCGGTCCGGGCGTCTCGCACATCAAGGCCGGCGACCGCGTGGTCATCCCCTTCAACATCTCCTGCGGCTCGTGCTGGATGTGCGACCGCCACCTGTTCGCCCACTGCGAGACCACCCAGGTGCGCGAGCAGGGCATGGGAGCCGCCTTCTTCGGCTACACCGAGCTCTACGGCGAGGTTCCCGGCGGGCAGGCCGAGTTCCTGCGCGTGCCCCAGGCGCACTTCGGGCCGATCAAGGTGCCCGAGGGGCCGCCCGACGAGCATTTCGTCTACCTCTCCGACGTGCTGCCCACCTCCTGGCAGGCGGTCGAGTACGCCGACATCCCCGAGGGTGGCAGTGTGGCCGTCTTCGGCCTCGGCCCGATCGGCCAGATGAGCTCGCGCATCGCCCGCCACCGAGGCGCGCGCGTGCTCGCCGTCGACCTGGTGGGCGAGCGCCTGGAGATGGCGCGCCGCCACGGCATCGATGTGATCGACGCGCGCCAGCACGATGACATCCCGGCCGTCATCCGCGACATGACCGAGGGCCGGGGCACGGACTCGGTCATCGACGCGGTGGGCATGGAGGCCCACGGCTCGCCGGCGGGCAAGGCCGCCCACACGCTCGCCGGCATGCTGCCCGACGCGATGGCCCAGAGGCTGATGAAGACGGCCGGCGTTGACCGCCTGACAGTGCTGAACCTCTGTTTCGACAGCGTGCGCCGCGGCGGGACGATCTCGCTCAGCGGCGTCTACGGTGGCACCGCGGACCCCATCAACATGCTCAAGCTCTTTGACAAGGGCGTGCAGATCAAGATGGGTCAGGCTCACGTCAAGCGCTGGATCGACGACCTCATGCCCCTGCTCACCGCTGACGGTGACGGCGATCCCCTGGGCGTCGGCGACCTGGCGACGCACAAGCTTCCCCTGGCCCAGGGGCCCCACGGCTACGACATCTTCCAGAAGAAGCAGGACGGCGCCATCAAGGTCCTGCTCCAGCCGTAGCCTCTCCTGGGCGCCCTGCTCGCGTCGCCCGCCCGACACGAGCGAGGCGACGCGCCGGCCCCTCTCTCCTAGGCTCAGCGCGTGCGGCGCCTCCCGGAGCCCAAGCTCGAGCTGACGGTCTTCGTGGTGGGCACGGGATCGCTGGGCGCCGAGATCGCCGTGTCGCGGCTGATGGCTCCCTACTTCGGGAGCTCCACGATCATCTGGGCCAACATCATCGGCGTCGTGCTGGTTGCCCTGTCGCTCGGCTACTGGCTGGGGGGGCGGCTGGCCGACCGCAATCCGACGGCCAACGGCATGTACCGCCTGATTCTGGTCGCGGCCCTGCTGCTGGCGGCGATCCCCTTCGTGGCCGACCCCATCCTGGGACTGGCCGTCGGCGCGCTGGACTCGATCGCGGTGGGCGCGTTCGTGGGCTCGCTGTTCGGCGTGCTCGCGCTCGTGGCCGTTCCCGTGCTCATGCTGGGGGCGATCGCGCCCTACGCGGTGCGCCTGGGCGTCGAGCGGGTGGACGAGTCGGGGAGCGTCTCGGGGCGGCTGTACGCGATTTCGACGCTGGGCTCGCTGACGGGCAACTTTCTGGCCTCGCTGGTGCTCATCCCCTTTCTGGGCACCACCCGCGCCTTCCTCTTCTTCGCCTTCATCATCGCGCTGGTCGGCGTGGTCGGCCTGGCGCGCGCACGCTTCGTGCTGGCCCCCGCGGCGCTGGTGGCGCTGGCCGCGGTGCCGGTGGGCACCGTGAAGGCGGCCACGCCCGAGGGGGCCGAAGTCGTCTGGGAGGAGCAGACCCGCTACCAGTACGCGCGGGTCGTCGAGTTCGAGGATCGCGAGCGCTGGCTGGAGCTCAACGAGGGCCAGGCCATCCACTCCATCTACGAGCCCGACACGGTGCTCACCGGCAACATCTGGGATGAGTACCTGGTCGCGCCCTTTGCGGTGCTCGACCGCCCGCCCGAGCGCATCGCGATCCTGGGCAACGCGGCGGGCACCACCTCGCGCGCCTACGAGGAGCTCTTCCCCCAGACGTGGATCGACGGCGTGGAGATCGACGAGCAGCTCACCGACGTCGGGCGCAGGCTGTTCGATATGAACAACCCCCGCCTGACCACCCACACCGCCGACGCCAGGCCGTGGCTGCGCGCTAGCGAGCAGCGCTACGACGCCATCCTCGTCGACGCCTACCGCCAGCCCTACATTCCCTTCTACCTCACGACGAAGGAGTTCTTCGAGCTGGCCCGTGAACGGCTCAAGCCGGGCGGGGTCGTGATGGTCAACGTGGGCCACCCCGAGGGCAACGACGATCTGGAGACCGTGCTGGGGCGCACGATGGCCGAGGTCTTCCCCAGGGTGCTGCGCGACCCGGCCGAGGACACCAACACGCTGCTGATCGCCACCGAGGACCGCGGCGCCGGCCCGGCCCGTCTGCGCGCAGCGATCCCCTCGCTTCCGGCCAAGGTCCGCCCGCGCGCGGAGGAGGCGGCTTCCCGCCTGGGGCCGCGCCTGCCCGGCGGCACCGTCTACACCGACGACCACGCCCCCGTGGAGTGGCTCATCGACGCGAGCATCCTCGAAGTGGCCGCGCAGGGCGAGCGCTGAGAGGCCCGCCCCTCACCGGCGGCCTCAGACCTCCAACCCCAGCTGGCCCTCGTGCACGTCGGGGTCGGGCGCGCCCCGGCGGCGCGCGGCCTTGCGCCAGTGACGGGTGACCTCGTGAGGGCGTGCCGAGCGCCACGAGATCCCCGGGCACAGCGGCTCGAAGCGCACGTCGCCGGCGCGCTCGACCCGCAGGACCAAGCCGACGATGCGCCGGCCCTTCTTGTCGACCTCGACGATGTCCCCCGGCTGGATGGACGCGACGCGCATGGGGCGCCTCAGGCGGCCAAGGTCGCCAGCGATCGCAGCGCCCCGGCGTGATACGAAGCGAACCGGCCGCGCTCGCCCATGCCTGGTCAGCTTAGTCCCTCCGGTCCCCGTAGGGCGACTGGACGGGGGGCACTGAGCGCTGCGGACCATACGAGGGGCGCCCGCAGGCGCCCCTCGAAGATCGCCGGCGTCGGTGCGCCAGCACGGACGATCGCTGCGGTCAGCAGCTGACCGTCAGGTGGAACGCGCGGTCGACAGGCTGGTTGCCGTTGGCGTTCGGGTTGGGCGTCGTGTTGTCC
Organism: Solirubrobacteraceae bacterium; assembly: GCA_035942615.1. Lineage (GTDB taxonomy): Bacteria > Actinomycetota > Thermoleophilia > Solirubrobacterales > Solirubrobacteraceae > Siliceabacter. Next base: position 4,468 of record DASZCY010000256.1, read on the forward strand.
GGCCCGATGAAGGGATCCTCGGACCTGCCGAACGTGCGCACCGTGACCTGGTTGGTGCTGTTGGCGGTCACCTGGGCGCTGATCGTGCCCGGGTTCTCGGTGTTGACCTGGGTGGCCGCGAGGGCGCAGCCGGAGATGTTGCGCCCCTCGAAGGTGACCGTGTACACACCCTGGCCGGTCTTCGCGCTGGCGCTGCGACCACGGCCGTCGCCGCTGCCGTCGGCGTTGACGCGGGCGAAGAGGTTGCCCGCCACCGCAAGCTCCTCGGCGTCCAGGCCGTCGACCTCGTCGGCGTTCAGGCCGGTGGCCACGCCGGTCGCGTTCGTGGTGAATGGCCGCTCCTCGCGGCCGCCGTCGCCGACGCTGATGATGCCGCCGAGGGTGCCGTTCGCGTCGAACGAGAAGGCCAGACCGTTGGCCAGGTTGCTCGCGCGGATGCACGACTCGTCAGTGTCGGGGTTCAGCCCCGTGGAGCGGCAGCCGTAGATCGCGCCACCGCCGGCGTTCGCGCCGGTGTCGGTGTTTGACTGGCGGGTCACGTAGCCGCCCTTCTGCGCGCCCGAGGCGTCGATGTCACCGATGATCTCGGTCTCCCTCTCATAAGCCTGGGTGCGGTTGGAACTGGGGTTGCGCTCCCCGCCCTCGACCGGCTGGCCCTCGCCGACGGCGAACGCCAACGGGGTGACCAGGAGTGCGAACACCCCCGTGCTGAGCACCAGCGCGCGCGTGTTTCCACGCCCGAACCAACTTCTTGCCTTACCCATGGAAAGGTCCTCCTGATGGTGGATGGTGGGTCCGGCCGGGCGGCCTGAGAGGGCCCGGCCTCCCTTCCCAACGCTCCACCGGCGGTGTAGTTGCGCGAGGCGCGTGCCTGTCGCCCCGTGGCCGTGCTGCTCGTCGAAGCGCAGCTGGCCGGGGACGGCCTACTCCAGGACGACGAGCGTGTCGCCCTCGTTGACCGCCTGGCCCTCCTCGCAGAGGATCTGCCCGACCGTGCCCACGTCCTCGGCCTCGACGGGCATCTCCATCTTCATCGACTCGAGGATCACCACGGTGTCGCCCTCCTCGACGGTGTCGCCGACCTGGACCTCGATCTTCCACACGGTGCCCGTGATGTGGGCCTCCACGTCCGCCACGACCGACCTCCTCGGGTACTCAGGGAGCGCGGAACATAGCGCCCGGCAGCCGAGGTGCGCGCGGCCGACCGATCAGCCGCGAGCCGGGACCGGGCCGGCCTCCAGCGCGGCCTCGAGTGCCTCGAGCAGGTGGCCGATCGCTTGCACGGCGGGCGCGTCCTCCCCCGTGTCGAGCACGGCCAAGCCTTCGCGGTCGGCGACGCTGACGGTGTCGTCGAAGGGCACGGTGGCCAGCACGGTCAAGTCCACCTCGTCGGCGAAGGCGGCAATCCGCGCGGCGTCATCGTCATCACGCACCTTGCTGCCCACCCCGTAGATGCGGGGTATTCCGAGCTGGTGGGCCAGGCCCACCGTGCGCCGGGCGGTCTCCAGCGCCTTGCGGTAGGGCTCGATGACCACCAGCAGCGCATCGACGTGGCGCAGCGTGCCGTCGGAGCGCGACAGGTGCTCCAGACCCGCCTCCATGTCGGCGATCGTCAGCTTGTCGCCCTCGGAGACGATGTCACCCAACATGCCACGCACGGTGGCATGCTCGCCGCACGCTCACCCGACGGCGGCCTCGTCGATGCGCGCGGCCAGCAGCAGGGTGACACCGTCCGGGGCCTGGAGGCCATGCTCGTCGATGAGGCGCTGCGCGGCGTGCGCGGGCACGCCGCGGCCGGTCTTGGGCAGCGGCCGCGCGCGGGCGAGCACGTCGAAGTCCAGACCGAGGCTCGATCCCAGGTTGGGATTGGAATCGCAGTCGATGGCAAGAACCTCGGTGCCGCGACGAGCCGCCAGTCGCGCCAGCGTGGCCGAGATCGTGGTCTTGCCGGTTCCGCCCTTGCCCGAGATGCCCACCTTCATCACACGTACCGTAGCGCGCGTGGGAATCGGGGGTCGGCCGGGCCACGGCTCGCCCACCTCGGCGGCAGAGGAAGGCCCCGTGGCGATGACGGCGGGTCCGAGGGTAGCCTGCCGCGCGCATGGTGCTGGCCATCGACCAGGGCACGACCGGCACCACCTGCCTGGTCTTCGACGCCGAGGGCGGGCTGGCCGGGCGCGCGGCCGACGAGTTCTCTCAGCACTTCCCGCGCCCTGGCTGGGTGGAGCACGACGCCGCCGAGATCTGGAAGGTCACCCGCGCGGTGGCGCTCGCCGCCCTGGAGGACGCCGGCGTGGCCGCGGGCCAGCTGCAGGCCATCGGCATCGCCAACCAGCGCGAGACCGTGTGCGCGTGGGACCCGTCCACCGGCGAGCCGCTGCACCGCGCGGTGGTCTGGCAGGACCGGCGCACGGCGGCGCGCTGCGACGCGCTGCGCGAGCAGGGGCGGGAGGACCTGGTGCGCGAGCGCACCGGGCTCATCCTCGACCCCTACTTCAGCGCCACCAAGGTCGAGTGGCTGCTTGAGCACGTCGACGGGCTGCGCGAGCGCGCCGCCGGCGGGCGGGCGGTGTTCGGGACCATCGACGCGTGGATCGTCTTCAAGCTCACCGGCGAGTTCGTCACCGACGCGTCCAACGCGTCGCGTACCCTCCTGTGCGACATCCGCACCGGTGCGTGGGATCCCGAGCTGCTCGGCCTGTTCGGCGAGGTGCCCGAGCGGGCGCTGCCCGAAATCCGCCCGTCGATCGGCGAGTTGGGGCGCACGCGCGAGGGGGCGCTGCCTGGCTTCGACGGCGTGGCGGTGGCCGGGGTGGCGGGCGACCAGCAGTCGGCGCTCTACGGCCAGGCGTGCCTCGATCCCGGCCTGGGCAAGAACACCTACGGCACCGGCTCGTTCGTGCTGCTCAACCACGGGGATGAGCCGCCGCCGGCCGCAGAGGGGCTGCTCTCCACCGTCGCCTGGCGCATCGGGCAGCGCACCACCTACGCGCTGGAGGCGGCGATCTTCGTCACCGGGGCCGGTGTGCAGTGGCTGCGCGACGGGCTGGGGCTGATCGAGGAGGCGGCCGAGACCGAGTCTCTGGCCGCCTCGCTCCCGGCCAACGAGGGCGTCTACTTCGTGCCCGCGCTGACCGGGCTGGGCTCTCCCCACTGGGACCCCTACGCGCGGGGCACCATCGTGGGGCTGACCCGGGGGACCACCCGCGCCCATCTGGCCCGGGCGACGCTGGAGGCCATGGCCTACCAGGCGTGCGACGCCGTGCGCGCGATGGAGGCGGCGGGAGCCGAGCCGCTGCGCGAGCTGAAGGCCGACGGCGGCGCGACGGTCAACGGCTGGCTCATGCAGTTTCAGGCCGACGTGCTGGGGGTGCCCGTGGTGCTGCCGGAGGTCGGGGAGACCACCGCGCTGGGCGCGGCCTCCATGGCCGGCGTGGGCGTCGGCCTGTGGTCGCAGGACCGCGTCGCCTCGGCCTGGCGCGAGCGTGCGCGCTACGAGCCGTGCATGGGCGCCGACGAGCGCGAGAGCCTGCTGGCCGGTTGGTCCCGGGCGCTCGAGCGCGCGCGGGCGTGGGCGGAGGGGTAGCCTTCCGGGCGGGCATGGCGCGCGACGAGAACCTCGTGCAGATGAAGGAGCAGGTCTACCAGGATCCCCGCCCGGCGGAGCACTTCGACCGCTTCCACGAGCGCACGCGCACCCGCGAGCCCGACTGGGTCTACGAGATGGTGCGCACGCTCACCGGGCTCTACGGGCTGGCCTTCTTTCGCATGCGCGGCATCTCGTCCGACAAGGTGCCCCAGAGCGGCCCGGTGATCATCGCCCCCAACCACTTCTCGTTCATGGACCACTTCTTCGTGGGCGCGATGACCCGGCGCAAGGTGCAGTTCATGGCCAAGTCCCAGCTCTTCTCGCCGCCCCTGCAATGGGTCTACACCCACGGCGGGGTGTTTCCGATCCGTCGCGGCGTCCGGGACGAGGAGGCCTTCGTCACCGCTCACACGGTGCTCGGACGCGGCGCGGCCATGGTCATGTACTGCGAGGGCGGGCGCTCACGTACGGGCAACCTGGCCGAGAGGGTCAAGCCGGGCATCGGGCGTCTGGCCCTGGAGTCGGGCGCGCCCGTGGTGCCGGTGGCCATCCACGGCTCCTCCAAGGTGCGCAACTGGAAGCGCCTGCAGTTTCCCAAGGTCACCATCCAGTACGGCGATCCGCTGCGCTACCACCGCACCGAGCATCCCACGCGCGAGCAGCAACAGGCCGTCGCCGAGGACATCTTTGCCGAGATTCGCGCGCTGTACTCCGGGCTGCAGCAACTCGGGCGCCAGGGCGTGGTCGCCCGCCTGCGGGCAGAGCGCCGCGCCGAGCGCGGCAAGCGCGCGGCGCCCGCGTAGCCGCGGGCGCCCTCGGATCCGCCTCTTCGCCGTCTAGCCGTGCCGGGAGGCGGCCAGATGGCCGCCGGAGGTGGGGCCCCAGGTCGCGAGGGCGAGAGGTGCTCCTCTAGGTGGTCATCCCGGTGAACTGGCCGCCGGTGACGTTGAGCACCTGCCCGTGGACGTAGTTGCTCCACGGCGAGCACAGGAAGAAGACACCGCCGGCAGCCTCCTCGGGTGTTCCCGGCCGGCCCAGGGGGATGAGCATGGCGGCCATCCCCCGCAGCTGGTCGGGGATGCCCAGCTGCACCTGCTCGCCGCCGATCTCCATGGTGTTGGACTCCTCCTTGGAGGCGGTCAGGCGCGTCTCGATATAGCCGAAGGCCACAGCGTTGACGTTGACCTTGAAGTGGCCCCACTCCTTGGCCAGCGTCTTGGTCAGGCCCACCACGGCCGCCTTGCCCGCCGAGTAGTTGGCCTGGGCGGCGTTGCCCATGGTCCCCGAGATCGAGGACACGTTGACGACCTTGCGAAAGACCTCCTCGCCGCGCTCCTTCTCCTGCTTGGCGGGCTCGCGCAGATGGGGTGCGGCGGCGCGCAGCACCTTGAAGGGCACCGCGACGTGGATGTCGAGCATGCGCTGGAACCAGTCGTCGCTCATCTTGTGGATGGGCGCGTCCAGCGTGTAGCCCGCATTGTTGACGATGATGTCCAGGCGGCCCCAGGCGTCCACTGCCGTCTGCACGAGCTGGTCGGGGGCATCGCCCTTGGTCAGGTCGCCGGAGTGGACGGTGGTCTCGCCCTGGATCTCGGAGGC
>DASZCY010000257.1:0-11112 GCA_035942615.1 Solirubrobacteraceae bacterium
GCACGCGGTCCTGCAGCTCGCCGAGGTCCAGCTCGCCTTCCACGATGGCGGCCACCGCCGCGAACAGCCCGGCGCCCACCAGGCACAGCAGCGCCTCACCGAAGCCGGCGCCGACCCACACGGCGACAAACAGGAAGCCCACCAGGGCAAAGAACTGTCGAGTGGTCATCGGATCTCCCTTCGGGGTACAGAATCCAGGCCGGTGAGTGTGACGTCGACGCGCAAAGCGGGAAGCTCGTGGCGCTCGAGCTGGCTGCGCACCCGGCGCTGCACATCGGGCAGCAGCTCGGCCAGCTCGCCGGGCCGGTGCACGCCGACGCCAACGCTCACCGCATCGGTGGCAAAGCGCCCGCTGGCCGAGGAGACCCCCGGATGCTCACGGGCCGCGTGCTCGGCCAGCCGCTCGATGGCCCGGGGGTGGACGCGCACGTCGCCGGGGCCGTCGCCCTCGCCGAGCTCCAGAGGGGAACGGGTGCGGTAGGGCCGGGGGAGGGCCCGGTAGGCGACGACGCCGAAGACGATCAGGCACAGGACGCCTGCGCCCGCGGTAATAGCGCGCACGGTCGGCGTGATGTCCTGCGCGGTCAGGCCGGCCAGAAAGTCAAAGGCGCTGCGATAGCCGCTGATCGCGTCGATGGTCCCGGGCGAGAACTTGAGCGCGAGCAGCACGACCATGACGCCGTACCAGATGAGCGCCAGCGCGAAGACCACGACCAGCAGGCGGCCGATCCCGACCGCCAGTCGGGAGCTGCCCGAGCGCAGGCCGGGCCCCTTCACTGCACTCGCGCTCCCCGGTCGGCGGGACGGGTGCGCACCCGCGCGCGCAAGGGCAACGGGCCGGTCAGAGGCTCCAGCGCCTCGACGGCGGCGCGGCGCACGTCCGCTGGCTCGCCGGTGCGGGTGCGGCTCGCCCTGACGCTGAGGGTGCCTCCGCGCCGCCGCCTGGGCTTGGCGCGCCCCCGCGCGTGCGTGACGGCCTCGGCCTGCTCGGCCAGCCGAGCGGCGGCGTCGCCGAGGGCGCGCCGGCGCGCGGTCACCGTGCCCTCCGCGCCCCGCTGCAGGGTGACGACTCGCTCGCGGCGGGGGATGAGCACGCCGGCGAGGAGAAGGAGCCCGAGAAGCACAGCGCCCGCGCCGGCCAGGGCGGCGACCGCCGCCACCGGGCCGGGGCGCTCGAGCAGGGTCAGCCAACCGCCCAGGGTGCGCTCGAAGGCGGGAAGGCCGAGGAGCTTTGCCAGTCCGGGCAGGCTGGGATAGCCGATCCCCCGGATCGAGAAGATGGCCACGGCCAGCCCGGCGACCGCGAGGGCGGCGGGCAGCAGCACTGCCACCACCCGGGTCAGGACACGCAGGATCGCGATCACCCGGGGGCCTCCACCGCGTCGAAGCGCACGTCCACGCTGCCCAGGTCGTCGGCCAGGCCCTCGCGTCCGGCTGCGCGCGCGACCGCGTCGCGCACCGCGTCCGCTAGGGGTAGGAGGGGCACCAGCCGCGCGGTGAGCCTGAGACGCACGCCGAACCGGTCGCCCGGCTCGGCTGCCGCGGCAGCGTCACCGCCCGCGCCGGCGACTCCCTCCACCGCCAGCGCCGCGTCGAGCGCGAGACGCTCGAGGCGCGTGCGCGGGCCCTCCTCGATGCCCAGTGGGTTCACCTGGGCGTCTACTGCACCCGGCTGGGAGCGGGCTCCTGAGCCTCGGTGTCGTCACCGGGGAAGTACAGGTCGTTGACCGCGATGTTGATCTCTGTCAAGTGGAGACCGGTCATGCCCTCGATGCGCTTCTGGACGTTCTCGCGCACGTTGTTGGCCACGCGCGGGATCGATTCGCCGTAGTCGATGACGAGGACGAGGTCCACGGCGGCCTCGCGCTCGCCCACCTCGACGCTGACGCCCGAGTCGCCGCCGCCCATGCCGACGCGCTGGGTCATGGCGCCCAGGGCACGGCCGACGTTGCCGCCCAGGGCATGCACCCCGGCGACCTCGCGGGCGGCGATGCCGGCGACCTTGGACACGACGGCATCGGCGATGGTGGTGACGCCGCGCTCGCTCTGCAGGGGGCCGGAGTCCGAGCCGCCCGTGCGCGCCGGAGCGCTGCTTGAGGACGTCTGCGGGCTTGTGGCGGTCGTGTCCGCCATGGCGGCTCCTCTCTTCGAAGATCGGTCAGGTGACGTGGGTACCGCGTACCCGGCCCGGCCGGGCGCGAAGCTCCCAGCCTCAGAACCGGCGCCGATCCGCGCTCGGTCGCGCTCCGCAGGCGAGGCTGCCCACCCTGCCAGACTGGAGGCGATGGATCCCATGGCGGACGACTTCGACGTCCGCGTCGAGGCGCGCGACAACGAGGTATGGGTTGTGCCCGTCGGCGAGCTGGACCTCGGCGTGGCGACCGAGCTGCGGGAGAGCCTCGACCTGGCGCTGCGCACCGACGCGCACGAGATCGTCATCGATCTACGCGAGCTCGCGCTGATCGACTCCACCGGACTGGGCGTGGTCGTCGACGCGTGCACCGCGCAGGAGGGGCGCCCGCCGGTCTCCCTGGTGCCCGGCTCCGAGCACGTGCAGCGCGTCTTCAACATCACGGGGCTTGCCTCGCGCCTGCCCTTCCGTTCGGCCTGACGGCGGGCGCTCGGCGACTACGCGCTCAGTCGGCGAAAGGCGCGACGGCGACGGGAGGCGTTCTCCTGCTCGCGCAGGTTGGCGATCTCCTTGCGGAAGATGGGGATGGCGCGGGGGGCCTGGACGGCGATGCGGACCTTGTCGCTCCCGATCGCCCCCACGGTCACCTCGATGTCATCGCCGATCATGATGCTCTGGTCGGACTTTCGGGTCAGCACGAGCATGGCTCGACCTCCTGTTTGAGCGACGCTCCTGTCGCGGGTCGTGTCGCTGACAACGTAGCGTGAAGGGCTGACGTGACTGGCTCTCGTGCCCTGGTGCGTCCTTGCCTTCTCGAGCCCGCGGCCGTAGCCGTGGCGCCGGGCGAGGAGGCGGAGCGGAGCGTGCGACGATGGCGTTTTCCCGCCCGGTGCTCCGCCGCGGCGGTTCACCACGCTAGCCCACCAGCCAACAGCCGGCGTCTCGACGAAAGGACAGACCATGAACCTGCGCAGCGCCCTCGCCATCGCCGTGGCCGGCATCATGGCCGTGTCGCTCGCCGCCTGTGGACGCGGGGAGGGGGAGGCTGGCCAGGCCGAGACGCCCTCGGCCCAGCAGCCCGCGGATCCGGCCCGGCCGCCACAGCCGGTGGCCGAGGTCTCCGACCTCTCGGATGGGCGCACCACGCGCGTCACGCTGGACTCGGACTTCGTCGAGGCGCTGGAGAAGCTCGAGCTGACTCCGGCCCCGGTCGGGGACGCGACGCTCAACGAGGACGGCGTGGCTACCTTCCCGATCACCGGCGGCACGCTGACCTACTACGAGCCGGGCACCGTCTCGCCCTACGTGCAGGGTGAGATCCTGCATGAGGGCTCCGGCCTGTCGCTGACCGGCGGCGGGACCGAGGTGGAGCTGACCGACTTCCTGGTCGACCCCGGCGCCTCGGTGCTCACGGGGAACGTGTCGGTCGACGGCGAGGTCGTCGCCGAGGATACGGGGCTGTTCTTCCTGGACGGCGGGACGCTCGAGCCGCTGCGCACCAACGACGACGGCACCCTGGCGGTGCTCGAGGGAACCAAGGTGGAGCTCAGGCGGGATGCCGCCCAGCAGCTCAACGACATCTTTGAGGTCGACGCCCTCAAGGAGGGTCTGGCCGTCGGGACGGCCAAGATCACCGTGGACACCGGGACCGGGGGATGAGAGCGTCCGCCCGCTCGGCGCGGCGCGTCGCGGCCGCGCGCACGGCCCACCTCACCGCGCCGGCAGCAGCTTGCCGGGGTTCATGATTCCGGTCGGATCGAGGCGATCCTTGACCGCGCGCAGGACCGCGAGGCCGGTCGGTCCGATCTCGCGCTCCAGCCAGGGCAGGTGGTCGCGGCCCACGGCGTGGTGATGGGTGATGGTGGCCCGCCGCGCGACGATGACCTCGGTGGCGGACGCCTTGGCCGCGCGCCACTGCTCGAGCTCGGCGCCGGGCTCCTGGCGGGCGATCACCGTGAAGTACAGCGAGGCTCCCGTCGCATAGAGGTGGGAGATGTGGCAGGCCACCAGCGGCGGCGTCCCACGGGCGCTCAGCGCGGCGCGCAGCGCGCCGCCCACCGCAGCGTGCAAGGCGGCCAGGCCACTCCACGCGGTGGCGGTCTCCAGCGTCTCCACCAACACGCCGCGATCCAGCAGCGCGTCGCGCAGGTAGGGCCCCTCGAAGCGCCCGGCGCACCACCTGACGGCCGGTCCGCTGCCCAGCGGCACGGCGTCGTGGGCGCGCACGGTGCGCAGCGCCCCGAGGGCGCGCAGGCGCACGGCGCGCGGCTCGCCCTCCCAGCCGAGGATGGCCAGACACGGCCCGCGCCCGGCGGCCGCGCGCAGGAGCCGGCGTCCGACGCGGTCGGCCGATGAGCCCGAGGCGGTCAGGCCGAGGGTCAGGCGGGTTTCGTGCTCGTCGGACAGGCGGGCGATGGTCGGCGCGCCACCGGCCTGCTCGAGGGCGCGGAAGGCCTCGGCGCCGGCGGCGAAGGAGGGGAAGGCCCACGCCTGTGCGCGCGTGGCGGGCGGAAGGCGGCGCACGCGCAACGTGGCGCGGGGGATGACGCCCAGAGCACCCTCGGAGCCCACGAGCAGCTCGCGCAGCGGCGGGCCGGCGGCGCTGGCGGGCACGGGCATCACCTCCACCTCCCCGGCGGGCGCGACCAGGTGCAGGCCGCGCACCAGCTCGTCCACGCGCCCGTAGCCCGTCGAGTTCTGGCCCGCCGAGCGGGTGGCCACGAAGCCCCCGATGGTCGCGTGCTCGTAGGACTGGGGGAAGTGGCCGAGCGTGAGCCCGTGTGCACCGAGCGCGGCCTCGGCGGCCGGGCCGTCCAGGCCGGCGGGCAGGGTGGCCAGCAGGGAGTCGCGGTCAACCTCGACCGGTATGGTCAGGCGGCGCAGGTTGAGTGCGATGGCACCCGCGAACCCGTCGCGCACCGTCTCCACGCCGCCCACCACGCTCGTGCCCCCGCCAAAGGGCACGACCGCGATGCGCTCTTTCGCGCAGGCGGCCAGGACGGCGGTGACCTGGTCCCCCCGGGCGGGAGCGACCACCGCGTCGGGCGCGGTGGATCCGTCACCGGAGCGGATGCGCAGCAGGTCGGTGTAGCTGCGCCCCACCGCGTGGCTCACCCGCGCGAGGCGATCGTCGCGCACGTGCTCGGCCCCGACCGCGGCGCAGAGCAGCTCGCGGGCACGCGCGGGCAGCGCGCGTGCGGGAAGGGCCACATCGTCGAGCGCCACCGGCGCCGTTGCGCGCGGGCGCCAGGCGATCTCCTCGTGCAGCAGGCGCTCGGCGCCAGGGGGCCACGGCGTGACGTGCGCGTCGCTGCCCCAGCCCCACCAGCGCATGCCTGGTGCCGGACCCGTCGGCGCGCGGGCGCCGATCACGCGCGGCACCGCAGGTAGCCCTCCAGCATCCTGCGCAGCTCGCCTACCCCAGCGGCGCGCTGGTCGTCGCCCAGGCTCCCGGCGGCGAGGACCAGGCCCCGCCCGGCCGTCTCGACCGTGGCGGCCAGGAGCGCGGGGTCGCCGGCGCGCACCGAGCCGTCAGCCTGCCCGGCGGCGATGGCCGCACGCAGGGCGGCGCGGGCGTTCTCCTGGAAGCGCCCGGGACTGCCGGTGACGTAGGGCAGCAGTACCTCGGGGTCGACGGCCAGCAGGCGCAGCAGCAGCGGGTGTTCGATCAGCAGCTCGAGCGTGCGCGTGACGGCGTCGAGGAGCCGCTCGCCCGCCGAGGCGCGCTCGCCCACGTCGTCCAGCGCCCGTGTCAGCACAGCGCCGAACTCGCGTGCCATGAGCGCGCGGATGAGCGCCGCGCCGTCGGGATACCGGCGGTAGACGGTCATGCGGCTCACGCCCGCGCGACGGGCCACCTCGCTCACCGTGGTGCGCCGCAGACCGAAGTCGATCACCGTGCCGTGCGCCGCCTCCAGGATGGGATCGTCGGACCCATGTGACATATTTTGTTGAAATGTAACACCGCCTGCGCCACCGGGCGACGACATGGCGGATGCCCTCCCGGCCCGAGCGCGACCGAGCGGGTGTGCCGGACGGGGACGTGGCTCCCCGGTGCGCACACCGGGGAGCCACCGTGGGCTAGAACCCCTCGCGGTCGCGAGCAGGGACGCGTCGCGTGTGGTGGGCGAGCTGCAGGGGAGGCAGTGCGCGCGTGGTCTGGATCTCCTGGGGGGCGTGCTGGCGGTCCGCCTCGGGCCCGTCGGACTCGTCCTCCCAGGGCTCGCCGATCCCGAAGGCCTCGTCGAAGGCCTCGTCGTCGAGCTCGTCCTCGTCCGCGTCGTCCTCGTGGACGAGCCTTCGCTCGACGGCCTCCGCGTTGCCCAGCCCAGCGGCGGCGAGGTCGACGCGCGCGCGGTCGTGGCCGGCGGAGCCGGGTCCGTCCTCGTCCCCAGCGGCGACGGCCGGCATGGCCTGCGTGACCTCGGGGGTGGGGGTCGTAGGGTCGGGCGCCGAGGGCCGGGTGACCGGCGGGTGGTCGTCGGGGAAGCGCTGGTTGGCGGCTTCGGCGAGCTGCACGAGCTGCTCGGCGATACGGCGCATGTCACCCAGCAGCCGGGCGCGCTCCTCCCACAGGCTGCGGATCTCCCCGTCCAGCTCGCGCACCTGGGTCTCGGCGGCGGCGACGAGCGAGCGAGCCTGGGTGTCGGCCTTGCGCAGGTGCAAGTCGGCCTCGGCCTGGGCGCGGGCGGTGATGTCGCGCCCGACCTCGTTGGCGCGTTGGAGCACCGCGCTGGTCTCCTCTCCGACGCGCTCGAGGGCGTCCTGCACGGCACCCTCCGGCGTGGGCGGGACCTGGTTGGCGGCAACGTACTCGCGCACGCGATCCACGTACGCGTCGACCTGGAGGCGGTCGTAGCCCATGAGGACGGTGGAGAACGCGGCCTCGCGCAGGGACGCGGCGTCTGAGTTCGGCTGGTGGCGCATGGCCCCGGTTTTCGCCACGGGACCTCTGAAAGCTGAAAGATCGCGCCCAAGCGCACCCGATGGGGGGTGTGGCAGGAGCGGGCGACGTGCCGGCGAACGGTGCTCTGGTGATCGCCCTCCTGCTCGTCACCTCGGTCCTCTTCGCGCTGGGCGCGTGGAGCGTGGTGCGCCTGTCCACCCGCGCGCTACAGCGCCTAGGGATCGATCCGGCGGCGGCGGCGCTCTGGCTGGGGCTGGCCGAGTTCCCGCCAGAGGAGGCACCCGCGTCGGGTCCGCGTCCCCGGGCGCTGGCCCACGCACCCCGAGACCGCGCGCCGACGCGACCTTCGCGCGGGCCCGCTCCCTCGCCGGCGCCGCGCCGCCGCCGGCCGGCCGTCGAGTGGGGGGAGAGCGCCGACTTCGCCTTCGCGTTCACGGCGCAGGCGCCGGTCCGCCACAACGTTGCCCGTTGGCGTCAGGTGTCCTGACGCGTTTGGCGATCGGCGCGGAGGGAAACGCCGAAGCGCCATGACGTATCGAGACGAGCCCGACCCACACAACCCGCGCGACCGCGACCGGGGGCGCTACGTCGAGGAGTACGAGACCTACCGCTCCGAGCCTGCGCGCGGGGGGACAGGACTGGCCACCGCCTCTGCGGTGGTCGGGGTACTTTCCCTGCTGGCCGTGGTCTTCACGCTCGGAGGGCTGTTCTTCATCGCACTCCCCGGAGGTATCGCCGCGATGGTGATGGGGGTGGCGGGCCGGCGGCGGCGACGGGAGGGCCGCGGTCGCGCGCTGCTCGGCCTGATCACCGGCCTCCTCGCGGTGATCCTCTCGGTGCTGGTCATCGTGCTCGTGGCCCTCCTCGCTACCCTGCTGGACAACGTCAACCTCGACGGCCTGCCCGACTCGATCCGCGATCTGGCGCCCGACGACGTGCTCCGAGACCTCGAGCAGCGACTGCCCGAGGCGCCCGACATCCCGGAGGTGCCCGACCAGCAGCCCGAGCAATGACCCTGCTGGTCCTCACCGTGCTCGCCGTCGCGGTCCTGACGATTGTGGGCATCTGGCTGGCCGGTCGCCGAGCGCTGCGCCGCCTGGGCATCGAGCCGATGGCCGCGCTCGTGTGGCTCGGGCTGGCCGATCCGCCGGTGGACGAGGAGCAGCACGGATCCTCGGCGGAGGAGCGCGCCGCGCGTCGCGCCGAGGAACGGCGCGGGCGGGCCGCGGGCACCACCTGAAGGGCAGCCCGCCCGGCGGGCGGGCGGGTCGGTTCACCGCCGGGTCGCCCCGGGTAGCGCGCGCCCATGACCGAAGACCCTTCACGCGTTCACGGCGGCGAGGCCTCGCTGGGCGACGCCCAGGCCGACAACCCGCCCGACGATCCCGAGATGGTCTACGAGGACGCCGACGAGCGCGACACGGATGTCGAGTTCGAGGGCGAGGACCCGCCTGTGCCCGAGGAGCGTGACAACGAGGATCCAGCGCCCAACGCCCCGTAGGCCCCGGTGCGCGCCTTGGTGGCGCTCCGAGGGCTCGAGACCCCTCAGGGCCGCCGACCCGCCCCCAGCTTGACGACCATGGTCAGCGCGAAGCCCTCGGGCCCCCGGTAGCGCTCCAGACGGTCCGCGAACGCGGCGTGGACGTGCTCGCGCACCGCGGGCGCCTGGCGTTCGATCACGGTGGCGATGCGCGCGCTGCCACCGAGCAGCCCGTCCCACAGCTCCTCGACGTCTTCGGAGCGATGGACCACCTCCAGCCTGCGCAACTCCACGTCGACCAGCCCGCCTGCGCCCAAGAGACCGCGCATCTCGCCGTCGTCGGCGTAGCGGTAGGGGTCCGGACCGGGCGGCAGTGTGGCGTGCACGTCGACGCCCGTGTCGGCCACCGCCGCGGTCAACTCCCCGAACAGCGGCGCACGCTCGGGGTGGTCCCACACCGCCACCGCCACGCGGCCGCCCGGGGCGAGCACCCGCGCGAACTCCGTGACCGCGCGCTGGGGGGCGGGGAGGTGGTTGACGACCAGCCCGGCCACGACCGCCTCGAAAGCGCCGGCGGAGAAGGGCAGGGCCTCGGCGTCGGCGACCACGAACTCCAGACCGGGGTGACGCTCCCGTGCGACGGCCAGCATCCCCTCGGCCACGTCGGCGCCCGTCGCCCGTGCGCCCCGCGCGGCCGCCGCGGCGGTCACGATCCCCGTCCCGCAGCCGACGTCGAGCACCCGGGCCCCGTGGACGACCGCGGCGGCGTCGAGCAGGGCCCCGGCCACCTCCGCGGTGACCCGACCGGTGACGCGATCGTACGTCGCGGCTCGCTCGCTCCAAGCCGCCTCCTCGAAGCGCTTGAACGCCCCGGCGGAGGGCTCGTCCTCAGGCCGCCCCGCGGTCATCGTGCGCAGAGCATAGGCGGATCCCCGGGGCATCACTCGCCGCAGGGTCCGCGAGCACTCACGGGCCTCGCCGTGCCGGGAACGCCCAACGGCTGGGTTCGGCCGGAGCCGATCACGGTCCCCAGACGATGTTCTCGAAGCGCCGGCGTAGCTTTGCTCCGCGGGCGGGGTTCAGCGACTCGATCCAGGTGATGCGCCCGAGCAGATGAGCGCGAAAGTCCGCGATGTGGGCACGGTTCTCGGCCGCTGGGCCGTTGCGGGCGGCGTTGTTGAGGATCGCTTTGAGCATGTCGTACTCGCCGCGTGCGACGTTGGGGTGGTCGTTGACCACGATCCCGCAGACGCGTTGGCGGCCGGCGCGGGTCATCACGGCGGTCTTGGCGTCGTTGGTGACGAAGCCCTCGTCGCGGGCGATCATGGAGATCCAGGAGCGCGCGTGGCCCAGCAGCGTGTGCGATCCGGAGAACGTCAGATCGTCGGCGTAGCGCGTGTAGACGGCGCTGAGCGACGCGGCGAGCCCGGCCAGCCGGCGGTCCAGTTTGAACACGGCGAGGTTGGCCAGTGCGGGCGACGTCGGTGCGCCTTGGGGCAGGTGCGGCGTCGCCAGTCGTCGGCCCAGCCAGTGGTGCGCGGCGATCGCGCGCGCCCCCTCACGCGGGCGCGGAAGGGCCGCCCACGCGCGCGCGGCCACGACGTTCGTCGTCAGCGAGGTCAGCGCGTGGGCGACTGCCTCCGGGTACCCGCACACGCGGAAGATCCCGTATACCCGACGCGCCTGGACCGATGCGAAGAAGTCCTCGAGGTCCATGCGCAGCACCACCCGGTGACCGACGTGCGCCCCCGCATGCGTACGCGCCGAGCGCCCGCGGGTGAAGCCGTGTGCCGCTGGGTGCGCCGGGATGTGATCGAGCAGTTCGTGCAACAGCCGACGCTGAACCACCTTCAGCCTGCGCTTCGGGCGCTCGATGACGCGTGCTGCGCTGCCCGTGCGCGCCAGCCAGTCATAACGGTAGTTGTGCAGGCGCTCATCGTCGACCGTGCGCTCCAGGCCGCGCGCGTCGGCCAGCCACTCAAGCTCCCCGAGCGAGAGCTCGAGGAAGGCCGCCAGGTCTCCGAGCGTCGCGAGCTCTGGGACCGGCCAGCGCATCCGTCCCATCGCCGGCTCGGGGATGAGCCAGCGGCGGATCTGCGGCGGCTGGGCCTCCTCGGGGGCCTGAGGCAACGCCTCGATGGTGGCGTCGACGAAGGCGGCAAGCTCGCGTGGGCGGTCCCGGGGTGGACGGTGGTAGAGAGCCAGCACGGCGCGCGCGACGCCTGGCAGCCAGCGCGGCCGATACGAAAGCGCAGCGCCCCCGCGGCGCGCGAGAGCATCCTTGTTCCACACACCGGCTAGGAACGCATCGGCCAGAGCCGCAGCGAGGTACGAGCGCGCTCGCGGACCGTACACGCACCCAACTATGGCGACGCCGCGCGCCGACTGCTCTGCGTCGTGCGCGCCCCGGTCTGCTGTCCAGCTGGCGCAGGGCCGGGCTCGCGATGCACTGGCTAGGTCACTTCGTTGTCCCCGGGGTGACCCCGGAGAAGGCGGTCCGTCTCCGGACCGACCCGCTCGGACACGCGGCGTCGAGTGACACGATACCCGCCAGACGACCTTCGAGCTGCGCGACGCCAGAAGCCATCGACCTCG
>DASZCY010000258.1:0-1780 GCA_035942615.1 Solirubrobacteraceae bacterium
GCGCTGACCAGGACCTCGACCACCGGCACGTCGGTGAAGTCCCCGATGTCGGGGACGGGGATCTCGAGGCTCACAGCAGGACCCTGCGCATGTCGCCCAGGACCCCGGCGAGGTGCACGCAGAAGCGCGCGGCGGCGGCACCGTCGATCACGCGGTGGTCATAGGACAGCGAGAGGGGAAGCATCAGGCGCGCGACGAAGGCCTCGCCGTCCCACACCGGCTTGTGCGCGGCGCGCGTCGCTCCCAGGATCGCCACCTCGGGCGCGTTGATGATGGGGGTGAACGCGGTGCCGCCGATGCCGCCCAGGCTGGAGATGGTGAACGAGGCGCCCGCCATCTCGCCGGGGCCCAGCTTGCCCGCGCGGGCGCGGCCCGACAGCTCGGTCAGCTCGCGGGCCAGCGCGAGGATGCCCTTGCGCTCGACGTCGCGGATGACCGGGACCACGAGGCCGTTGGGCGTGTCGGCGGCGAAGCCCACGTGGATGTAGCGCTTGAGCACGAGGTCGTCGCCGTCCAGCGACGCGTTGAACTCGGGGAAGGCGCGCAGGGTGGCCGCGCTGGCCTTGAGCAGCAGGGCCACCATCGTCACCTTCACGTCGGACTGCTCGGCGTTGAGCTGCTTGCGAAACGCCTCCAGATCGGTGATGTCGGCGTCCTCGTGGTGGGTGACGTGGGGGATGCGCACCCAGTTGCGCGCGAGGTTGGCCGCGGCGAGCTTGCGGATGCGCGAGCGCTCGACGCGCTCGGCCTCGCCGTACTTCTCGAAATCCACCTGCGGCCACGGTGCGAGGCCCAGGCCGGTGCCGTCCTCGGCGGCCGGCGCGGCCTCCTGCCGGGCGGGACGGTCGAGGTCCTCGGGCACGATGCGTCCCTTGCGCCCCGAGCCGGTGACCGTGGTGAGGTCGATGCCCCGCTGGCGCGCGAGGCGGCGCACCGAGGGGCTGGCGTAGACGGGACCCTCACCGCCGGCGCGGCCTGCGTCGGAAGCCGGGTCGCTCGTGTCCGCGGGCGCGGACGCGCGCTCGGGCGGCGCTGCGCGCGTACCGTCCCCGCCGCTCGCTGCCCCGTCGGCCCCGGTGGGCGCCTCGGCCTGGCTCGCGCGCTCCTGCTCGACCACCGCCCCCGCGTCGCTGTGCGCGACGACGCCATCGCCCTCGCCGTCGTCCGCGGCCTGCAGGGTGGCGATCACCGTCCCCTCGGAGACGGTGTCGCCGATCGCCACCCTCACCTCGGCGACCGTCCCCGCCTGGGGAGAGGGGACCTCCATGGAGGCCTTGTCGGACTCGAGCACGATGAGGGGCGCCTCGGCCTCGACCTGGTCGCCGGCGGCAACCAGCACCTCGACCACCGGCACGTCCTCGAAGTCCCCGATGTCGGGGACCCTGACCTCCTCGGTGCTCACCGCCGCCACGGCGCTTCGGCGTGCGTGTCGATCTCGTACTGCTCGATGGCCTGGGCGGCGTCCTCCTCGCGGCCCAGCGCGTGCAGGGCGGCCAGCGCCACGTGACGGCGGTCGACCTCAAAGAAGCCGCGCAATCCCTGGCGCGAGTCGCTGCGCCCGAAGCCGTCGGTGCCCAGCACCGTGAGGTGGCCGGGCACGTAGGGGCGGATCTGCTCGGCCAGCGCGCGAACGTAGTCCGATGCGGCGACGACCGGGGCGGCGTGGGCTCCCAGGTGCTCTTCCACCCACGAGGTCTGCGCCGCCTCGGTGGGCGCCAGGCGATTGCGCCGTTCGACGGCCATGCCGTCGCGGGCCAGCTCGGAGAAGGAGGTCACGCTC
>DASZCY010000259.1:0-5332 GCA_035942615.1 Solirubrobacteraceae bacterium
GTGGAGGGCCGGCGCTCTGTCCCTGGGACGTTGGCGGTAGGCACGAGCAGCAGCGACATGTAGGGCACGTCGCCCTCGACCTCCTGCAGGGCGGCCACCCGCTGCTCGGGCGCGCTGGCACGCTCGACGTAGACGGCGCGCTCCGCCACGCCGGCGTCGCGTGCCGCGCCGGCGACCGCAGGGAAGGTGCGCCCGAGCTTCATGACCACCGCGGCGTCGGCGCCGCGCAGCTCGCTGGCCAGGCTCTCGCGCGGCAGGGTGCCGGGCACCACCGTGAAGACGTCGTCGCGCTTGGCCAGCGGGGCCCCGGCCGCCGCAGCGGCCGCGCTGAACGCGGTCACGCCTGGCACCACCTCGGTGGGGAAGCGGTGCGCCAGGCGCTCGTGCAGGTACATGTAGGAGCCGTAGAAGAAGGGATCGCCCTCACAGAGCACCACGACATCGCGTCCCGCGATCAGGTGCTCGCCCAGGCGACGCGCACCCTCGTCGTAGAAGCCGCGCAGCAGATCCTCGTAGGCCGCCGGGGACTCGGTGGCCTCGGTGGTCACCGGGTAGGTCAGCGCCTCCTCGAGCTGGTCGGCTCCAAGATAGGGCGCGGCCGCCCGGCGGGCCATGCTGCGTCCGTGGCGGGCACAGGGATAGGCGACGACGTCCGCGGCCTCGATGAGGCGCTGGGCCTTGACGGTCACCAGCTCAGGGTCGCCGGGTCCGACGCCCACGCCGTACAGACGCCCGCTCACTCCTCCTCCCGGGCCAGCGCGTTGACCGCGGCGGCAGCCATGGCGCTGCCCCCGCGCCGGCCGTGCACGACCAGATGCTCGAGCTCTGCGGGGTGCCCGGCGAGCGCGACCTTGGACTCGGCGGCGCCCACGAACCCCACCGGGACGCCGATCACCGCCGCGGGGCGCCCCGCGGCCTCCTCGACGAGCTCCAGCAGGCGAAACAGGGCGGTCGGCGCGTTGCCCACGACCACCACGGCGCCCTCCAACCGCCCGCGCCAGCGCTCCATCGCGGCGGCGGTGCGGGTGGTGCCCATCTCGCGAGCCAGCTCGGGCACCTCCACGTCGGCGAGCGTGCACACCACCGTGTTGTGGGCAGGCAGCCGCGCGCGGGTGATCCCCGAGGCGACCATCGCCGTGTCGCACAGGATCGGCGCGCCGGCGGTCAGCGCGTCGGAGGCAGCGGCGGTGAAGCCTTGCGAGGCGGCGACGTCCTCGGTGAGGTCCACCATGCCGCACGCGTGGATCATCCGGACCACGGCGCGTTCCAGCAAGGGGTCCAGGCCCGACAGGTCGGCCTCCGCGCGGATGGTCGCAAAGGACCGGCGGTAGATCTCTGCCCCGTTGCGCAGGTAGTCGATCACCCGGCGTCCTCCAGGAGCGCGCGGATCTCCTCGATGTTGCGCCCGGCGCCCGGCGCGCGCGCGCCGCCCACCTCGAGCCTGCCGTCCACCGCGGCGACGGTGACCTCCGCCCCGTGCGGCTCTCCGCAGCGCCGCTCGCAGGCCGACCAATGCTCGACCGGGGCACCGGCGGCCCGCACGGCGGCCCGCCGCGTCGCGGCAGCGCGGACATCCACGCGTGCATGTGCGCACGCGCCCAGCCCGGCGCACGCCGACAGCCCCTCCCAGCCGGATCCGGCGGCGGTGGCCAGACCCATTTGGCGCAGGTACGCGAGCGCGCCGTCGGCCTCGGGGGATGCGACGTCGGCGAGGGTGATGGTGCGGTGCGAGGACAGACGCAGGGTGGCGCCCGTTGAGCGCGCCAGCGCGGCGAGCCTCTGGGCGCAGGCGCGGTCGAGGCGCCCGAGGGGCGCCAGCACGGTCAGGGCGGTCCTGCCGTCGCGCTGGACGAGGCGGCCGGGTTGCAGACGAGCGCGTCGATCCACGGCCGCGGCCGGGTCTTTGCGCCGCGCGGCCCCTCGCCCCGACGGGTCGGCGGACCCCACCCTCCCGCCCAGCGCCCGCGCAACGGCGACCGGCCCGCCGGGAAGCTCGCCGATGCGCCAGGCTTCCTCCCCGGCCTCCTCGCGCGCGGCCAGGAAGGCCCGGGCGGCCGTGAGCGCGGCCTCGGGCGCACCCGCTGGCGTGACGCGGATCGTCGTGGGCGCCCCGGCCAGCAGCAGGGCGAAAGCGTCCTCGTCCAGCGCGGCGAGTGCCACGTCGGCGCCCGCCACCGGCGCCTGCCCGCTCCCGTCGTCGACGGCGAAGAGGAACCGTCCGGGCAGTTGGGCCAGCGCGGGGTCGGCGCACAGACCCCGGTCAAGCGCCTCGACCACCGCGTCCGTGGGGGCGCACGCCCGTGGATGACGCCCGCCCAACGGCGCCGCCGCGATGTTGCGCACCCGGTCGTGGGCCAGGGAGGGCAGCAGGCCGGCGTCGGCCAGCAGCGCGGCTATCTCCGCGCCCGCGCCGGCCGGGAGGCCGCGCACCTGCAGGTTGGCCCGCGAGGTGAGCTCGATGATCCCGCTGCCGTGGGCGGCCGCCGCGGCTATCGCCTCGGCGCCCCGCGCCTCCAGCCGCCCGCCCGCGAGGCGCACCCGGGCCAGCGCGCCGTCCTGCGCAGGGTGGAGGCGCAGCACGCCGGGACAGCGGTCGTCGGCTGTCCGTGCGGGCTGGGGCTGCGCGCCCGCGCCGGACCGAGGCTCGCCCGCCGCGGTCCGGGCGCCGGCCGCCATCAGCCCACCCCCGCCTCGGCGAAGGTGGCCATCCCGTCGTGCAGCCGGCACGCGGCCGCCACCAGCAACAGCGCGGTGGCCGCCCCGCTGCCCTCCCCCAGGTGCAGGCCCAGGTCGAGCAGCGGGTCGAGGCCCAGCCAGCCCAGCAGCAGCCCGTGTCCGGGCTCAGTGGAGCGGTGGGCGGCCAGCAGCCGCGGGCGCAGGTCGGGTTGCAGGGCCACCGCCACCGCCACCGCGGCCGTGGCGATGACCCCGTCGCAGAGGTAGCCCAGACCGTGCTCCCCGGCGCCCAGGGCCAGGCCGCAGAGGACCGCGAGCTCGCCGCCGCCCACGCAGCGCAGGACCTCGAGGGGGTCGTCCAGCGCGCCCGCGTGGACGTCGAGCGCGCGGGCGATCACGGCGCGCTTGCGCTCCAGGCCGGCGTCATCCAGCCCGGTGCCCCGCCCGGCCACCGCGGCGGGGGAGGCGCCGGTCAGCGCGGCGGCCACACAGGCCGCAGGCGTGGTGTTGCCGATGCCCATCTCGCCGCCCACCAGCAGGTGGACCCCGTCGCCCGCCGCCTGCGCGGCCAGCGAGCGCCCGAGCCCCAGCGCGTGCTCGAGCTGCTCGGCGCTCAGCGCCGCCTCGCGCGAGAGGTCGGCCGAGGGCGCGGGCAGCCCGGCGGCCACGGCGGGCACCGCCGGCGGGTCGATCACCCCGGCGTCGACGAGCACGAGGTCGGCCTCGGTGTGCCCGGCCAGCACGGCGATGGCGGCATGGCCGGCGTCGAAGGCGGCCAGCATCTGGGCGGTGACCGCCTGGGGGTAGGCCGAGACGCCCTGAGCGGTCACGCCGTGGTCGGCGGCGGCGACCACGATCCGCGCGCGAGGATCCGGGCGTGGGTCGCCGGTCACCCCGGCCACCCACACCGCCAGCTCCTCCAGGCGCCCCAGCGCCCCGGGGGGTTTGATGAGCTGGGCCTGGCGCTGGGCGGCCGCGCGCGCGGCGGCAGCGTCTAGCGGGCGTACGGAGGGCAGAGTCGCCGCGGCGCTCATGCTGCCACCCCGGCGGCGGGCAGGGTGGGCAGCCCGCCCGGTGCGCCGTCGTCGAGCAGCGCGCGCAGCGCCTCGGTGTCGGCGTGCTCCTCGATCAGGTCGCCCAGGCGGTCGAGGTGGCGCTCGCGCACGGCGGCGAAGGGCTCGTCTCCCGCCCGCCAGTCGCGCCCGCGCGCCCGCGCGACCCATCCCAGCAGCGCCCGGCGCAGCTCGTCGCCCTCCAGGACGCCGTGCCAGGAGGTGCCCATCACCGCCCCCTGCACGCAGCCCTCGCCGGGCAGCCCGGCGAACTGGTCCTCGCCTGCGGGGGCCAGCAGCGCCTCGCCGCCCCGGCGCTCGACCCGCCCGTGGCGGATCTCATAGCCCTGCGCGGGCACGCCCCCCAGCGCGGGCGCGGTGCCCGCCACCTGGCGCAGCAGCTTTCCGGTGGCAAAGATGGTGCGCACCGACAGCAGGCCGAGCCCGTCGACCGCGCCGCGCCCGCTCTCGACCTCGTCGACGATCGCCTCGCCGAGCATCTGGTAGCCCCCGCACAGGCCCAGCAGCGGCGCGCCGGCCCGCGCGCGGCGCACGAGCGCGTCGGCCAGCCCGTCGGCACGCAGGCCCTCGAGGTCCTCCACGGTGGCCTTGGTGCCGGGCACCACCACCAGGTCGGCACGTTCCACGTCGGCGGCCGAGCGGGTGAAGCGCACGTGCACGCCCGGTTCGGCGCCCAGGGCGTCGACGTCGGTGAAGTTGCTCGTCCAGCGCAGGCGCACCACGGCCACCTCGAGGATGTCGGAGCCCAGCGGTGCCGTCACCGGACGCGCGGGGCGCTCGAGGGCCAGCGAGTCCTCGGCGTCCAGCCACAGCCCCTCCAGGTGGGGCAGCACCCCGAGCACGGGGCGGGCGGTCAGCTCGCGCAGCTGGGCCAGGCCCGGCTCGAGGATCGCACGGTCGCCGCGGAAGCGGTTGATGACAAAGCCCGCCACCAGCGCCTGGTCGGCGGGCTCCAGCAGCGCGAGCGTCCCGTACAGCGCGGCGAACACGCCGCCGCGGTCGATGTCGCCCACCACGATCACCGGCAGGCCGGCAGCGCGGGCCAGGCCCATGTTGGCCAGGTCGCCCGCGCGCAGGTTGACCTCCGCCGGGCTGCCCGCCCCCTCGCACACCACCACATCGAAGCGCGCTCGCAGGTCAGCGAGGGCGCCCAGCACGGGCTCGCGCAGATCGTCGCGCAGGCGCTGGTAGCCGCGCGCGTCGGCCTCGGCGTGGGGATGACCCATGAGCATCACCTGGCTGCGCCCGGCGCCCGAGGGCTTGATGAGCACCGGGTTCATGGCCGCCTCGGGCTCGGCCCCCGCGGCGGCCGCCTGCATGACCTGCGCGCGCCCGATCTCCGCCCCCGCACGCGTCACGCACGAGTTCAGCGCCATGTTCTGGGCCTTGAAGGGGGCCACACGCACGCCGCGGCGGGCCAGCCAGCGACAGAGCCCCGCGCCCACCAGGCTCTTGCCCGCGTCCGAGGCGGTGCCGGCGACCAGCAGCGCGCCGCTCATGCCGTCCTCCCTTGCCCGCGGGCCAGGGCCCGTTCGGCCAGCCAGCCGTAGGCCAGAGCCAGCCCCGTCCACAGCGCGAGCTGG
>DASZCY010000260.1:0-6977 GCA_035942615.1 Solirubrobacteraceae bacterium
CCCGCCGGCCCTCCCGGCGTGCCGCCCGTCTCGGCCACGCACGCGGCGCGCAGGCGCGCCGCCGACGCGTGGCTGGGCCTCGAGGCCCGCGCGCAGGCGATGGCCGCCTCACGCCATGCGCGCACGCTGGCCATCTTCGCCGTGCTGGTGCTCGTCGGCCTCTCAGCCTTCCTGCGCACCCGGGCCATCGGAGCCGGCTTCTGGATTGATGAGGGCATCGCGGTGGGGATCGCCTCCTATCCCCTCCCGGAGATCCCCCGCGTGCTTCTGCAGGACGGCGCACCGCCCCTGTACTACCTGCTCCTGCACGTCTGGATCGCCGCCTTCGGCGACGGCGAGGCGGTCACCCACGCGCTCAGCGCCGGGTTCGCGGTGCTCACGGTGCCCGCCGCCTTCTGGGCCGGGCGCTCGCTGTTCGGCGCGCGGGCGGGCTGGATGGCGGCGATCATCGCGGCCGTGCATCCCTTTCTGACCTACTACGCGCAGGAGACCCGCATGTACACGCTGGTCGCCCTGCTGAGCCTGCTGGCCTGCGCCACCTTCGCCCACGCCTTCGTGCACCGCCGCCGTGCCTACCTCCTGCCGTTCGCGGCGAGCCTGACCCTGCTCGCGCTCAGCCACAACTGGGGGCTGTTCCTGGGCCTGGGCACGCTTGCCGCGCTGGTGATGGTGGGGCGCGCGACCGCCGATCGCCGGGCGCTGCGCCGCGACGCCGCCCTGGCCTACGGAGTGGTGGCGCTCACGTACCTGCCGTGGGTGCCCAGCCTGGTCCGCCAGGCCCTGAGCACCGGGGCGCCGTGGTCCGAGCGCCCCGACCTCGCGGCGCTGAGTGGTGGCATCGTCCAGGCCCTGGGCGGCACCGCCGGAGCCCTGGCCGTGGTGCTGGTGGGCGGCGCGGGACTCTGGCGGCTGGTCGACCGCGACCGCGCGGTCACGGCCGACCAGCAGCGCCGGCGTCTGGTCGCCCTGACGCTCATCACCGTGACGACGGCCACGCTGGCCGGCGCCTGGCTGAGCTCCCAGGTCTCCCCTGGCTGGGCGGTGCGCTACATGGCCGTGGTGGTGGGTCCCGCCATGTTGATCGTGGCCGTCGGCCTGGCCCACGCCCGTAGGCTGGGCCTGGTCGCCCTCGTGCTGCTGGCCGTGGGCTGGTTCGACCCGCGCGTGGGCGCGATCGAGGGCAAGAGCAACGCGCGCCAGGTGACCACCAGCGTGGAGTACCGGCCCGTGGGGCCCGGAGACCTCGTGGTCTCCACCCAGCCCGAGCGCGTGTCCACGCTGAGCTACTACCTGGGCGACGAGTACCGCTACGCGACGTCGCTGGGGCCGGTGGCCGATCCGCGCGTCTTCGACTGGCGCGGCGCCGTGGCGCGCCTGAAGGAGGCCAGGCCCACGCCCACCGCCGATCCGCTCGTCGAGAGCCTGGCGCCCGGTCGCGCGCTGATCCTCGTGCAGCCGATCGTCCGCACCCAGAGTTGGGACGCGCCGTGGACGAGCGTGGTGCGTCGCCGCGTCGCCCAGTGGGAGGAGATCCTCGACGAGGATCCCCGCTTGCGCCGGTCAGAGGCGCTTCCGGAGTTCGGCTTCGACCCGCTGCCTCGCGGCGTGCGCGCCGTCATCTACCGCAAGCGCTGACGCACACGAGACGCACCGCCATCTTCCGCTTGTCCGGGAACGTTAGGGGCTGTTAGTGAGGGTTAGGAGAACAGGACCTCGCGAGACGCACGCGGAAAGATGTGCGCCATGAGCCTCATCGACGCTTCGCGCGCCTCGCGCGGATCTGAACCCCCCAGCGTGCGCGCAGAGCGTCCCCACGTCGTCATCGGCGGTGGGCCTGCGGGCCTGTCGGCCGGATACCTCCTGGCCAAGGCCGGCCAGCCGGTGATCGTCCTCGAGGCCGAGGACCAGGTTGGCGGCCTGGCCAAGACCGTCGTCGATCCCGACGGTTACCGCTTCGATCTGGGTGGTCATCGCTTCTTCACCAAGAGCAAGGAGGTCAACGACCTCTGGCTGGAGATTATGGGCGATGAGTTCCTCCTGCGCCCACGCATGTCGCGCATCTTCTGGCGGGGCAAGTACCTGGACTACCCACTGCGCGGCACCGACGTGATCCGCAAGCTGGGTCCCGTCGAGCTGACCCGCTCGCTGCTGTCCTACCTCTGGGCCGCGATGAAGCCCAAGGGTCGCGAGGACAACTTCGAGCAGTGGGTGTCCAACCGTTTCGGCAAGCGCCTGTACGAGCACTTCTTCAAGTCCTACACCGAGAAGGTGTGGGGCGTGCCCACCACGGAGCTGCGCGCCGAGTGGGCCGCGCAGCGCATCAAGGGTCTGTCCTTCATGAGCGCCGCCAAGTCCGCCTTCTTCGGCAACAAGGGCAACAAGATCAAGTCCCTGATCGACCAGTTCCAGTACCCGCGTTACGGCCCCGGCCAGATGTGGGAGCAGATGACCGCTCGCATCGAGGAGCTCGGGGGCGAGGTGCGTCTGGAGACCCCGGTGACCAGGCTGGAGCTCGACGATCACGGCAATGTGGTGCGCGTCCACGCCGGCGGCGATGTCGTCGAGCCCGCCTCGGTGATCTCCTCGCTGCCCCTGCGTGCCACCGTGGCCGTGACCGATCCCCAGGCGCCCGACGAGGTTGGCGAGGCCGCCTCCGGCCTGCGCTACCGCGACTTTCTCACCGTCGCGCTGGTGCTCGACGGCGAGGATCTCTTCCCCGACAACTGGATCTACATCCACGCGCCGGGGGTGCGCGTCGGGCGCATCCAGAACTACCGCTCCTGGAGCCCGTGGATGGTGCCCGATCCCGACACCGCGTGCGTCGGCCTCGAGTACTTCGCGTTCTCGGGCGACGACCTCTGGGAGATGCCCGACGGCGAGCTGGTCGAGCTGGCCAAGCAGGAACTCAAGCACCTCGGCCTGGCCGAGCCCGAGAAGGTCCGTCGCGGCTATGTCGTGCGCGTCCCGCTGGCCTACCCCATGTACGACGCCGAGTACGCCGACCGCGTCGCCTCGATCCGCGCCTGGCTGGATGGCATCGCCAACATGCAGCAGGTGGGGCGCAACGGCCTGCACCGCTACAACAACTCCGACCACTCGATGCTCAGCGCCATGCGCGCCGTGGACAACGTCCTGCACGGCACCGGCCATGACATCTGGGAGGTCAACGTCGAGTCGGCCTACCACGAGGAAGCCACGGACGACGAGGATGTCCAGCCCTACAAGGAGGCCCCGGTCACACCGGCCCTGCGCGAGGAGCTGGCCGCCCGCCAGGCGGCGTAGCCGGCTCTCGCTCCGACGGCGGGGCGTCGTCAGACGTGTCGGCGCGGCGCGGGCCTGGCTGAGACCCGGCCACCCGCCCCTCACCCCTGGCGAGGGCCCAGGACGGGGCCGGGCCCCGCGGCGGTGGCCGGGCGGGCTGCGCGCGACAGGCGCGAGGACATCCGGTGCCGCGTTCCCCTCAGCGCGACGGCGACCCCAGCGACGCCCGTGACCGCGACCAACGGCATGACCGCGAGGTTGTGGCGCGCCTCCGAGACCAGCACGGCGTTGAGGACCGTCACGTAGAGCAGGACCGTCCCGAGTAGCCACAGGCCCGCGCCACCCCGCCGTCGCACCGCCGCGGTGAGCGCGCCGATGAGGGCGAGCACGACGATGGCCAGGTGCACGACGCGGGTCCCCGCCTGCTCGTCGCGAAACCCGCCCACCGTGTAGTGCAACCACAGCCGCTCCACCTTCGCGGCCATCATGGCGGCGAAGTCCAGTGGCTGGCCGAGGGCGTAGCGGCGCAGGTTCTCCATCCCGGCGGCGCGCAGGGCGTCCTCTCGGCCGAGCTCAGGCCGACGCTCGCGGACGGTGGCGAGGACCTTGGGCATCGGCAGCCGAAACGGCTTCTCCCCGGCCAGCTGGGGGAACCGCGCGCGGGTCTCGTCGGCCAGGGCGTGCTTGGTCCCCCTCAGGCCACCCTCGCCCGGCAGGAAGGTCCCGACGAAGAAGTTGGAGGCGCCCCCGCTGGAGACCGGCACGAACTGGCCTTCGCGCAAGGAGGCATACAGCGACCACGGTCCCACGAGCAGGATGGTCCCGGCGCCCACCAGGACGAGCCCGCGGGCGCCGGCCAGCAGGCCCGCGCGCCTGGGCCTCGCCGGGGCGGTGTCGGCGCCGGGTCGCTCGTGCTCGCGCCGCCACAGGGCCACGCCGACGACAGCGGCGGCGATCGCCGGCACCAGGATGAGGTCCGTACGGGTGAGGACGGTGGCGCCCAGCAGCATCCCCGCGGCGAGCAGACGCCACCACGCCGGGCGGCGGAGCGCCAGCACCACCGCGACCATCGCAGCGGTGACGAGCAGGGCCCCCAGGGGCTCGGACAACAGGTCGCCCGAAGCGTCGATCAGTGGCGGGTAGAAGGCCACCAGGCCGGCCGCGAGAAGCCCAGGCACCGCTCCGGCAAGCAGCGAGGCCAGCACGAAGACCGCCGGGATGGCCAGCGTTCCCACGACCACCTGGACCGGGTAACCCGCGGGAACCTCCCAGCGGCCCGCGACCCGGGACTGAGGGCCGAGCTCCTGGGCTACGGCAAAGAGGAACGGCGCGCCCGGCGGCCAGTGCACCGCCTTCTCCTGGTGGCCCTGGCCGTACACACCACCCTCGCTCAGCGCCAGGGCGATCTTCGCGTAGGCCTGCTCGTCGGCGGAGAGGTGCTCGCTGGGATCCGCCGCGGCCTGCGCGCGGAGGGTTCCGCCCGCGGCGGTGATGGCCACCATCAAGCCCAGGATCACGAGCGTCCGACTGCCGGGGCGGCGGACTGACCGTGTCACGCTCGGGACGTTAGCGGCTCGTCGGCAGCGCCGCCGGGCGCAGCCACCGCGCCTACTGTCCGCTGCCGGTGGGCAGCTCGATCGGCAGCCACAACTCGAAGCACGCCCCCCTCTCCGACCGGGCGCCGTTCGTCTCGGCCAGGCCCAGCCCGCCGTCGAGCCGCTGGGCGAGTTCGCGACCGATGGCCAGCCCGAGGCCAAAGCCACCCTCGCCCCCGGTGGCACTGCCGCGCCGGAAGCGCTCGAAGATGATGTCGCGTTCGCCGGGGGGTACGCCCCGACCGGCGTCGCTGACCGCGAGCGTGGCGCGCTCGCCGTGGTAGGCGGGGGCGATACGGATCGTCGTGCCCGAGGGAGCGAAGCGCAGCGCGTTGTCCAGGAGGATGCGCGCGATGCGCGCCACCGCGCTGGGGTCGCCGCGTCCCCAGCACGGCCCTCGGGGCTGCACCACCTCGAGCTCGACGTGCTCCTCGCGCGCCCGCGCGGCGAACTCCGAGCTGACCGCCCGCGCCAGCTCGCCCAGCTCGACGGGTTCGCTGCGCAGGGGCTGGTCGGAGTCCAGGCGCGAGAGGTCGAGCAGGTCGGTGGCCAGGTGAGTCAGGCGCCCCACCTCGTGCCGGGCGCGGGCGAGCTGGTCCTGGGCGTCGTCGAGGTCCACGCGCCGGTCGCGCAGGTCCTCGGCCAGCAGCTCGAGCGTGCCGCCCAGCGAGGTCAGCGGCGTGCGCAGCTCGTGGGAGGCAGTGGCCACGAAGGCCCGCCGGGCGGCCTCCTGGCGGTGCAGCCCGGTCTGCATGGTGGCCATCGCCCGGCCCAGGTCCCCGACCTCGTCGCCGGCGTCGTCCACCGGCGCCGCGGCCGCGTCGGGTCCCTCCTCGCTGATGCGCAGGGCCACGCCGCGCAGCCGCTCGAGGCGGTGCAGCAGCGTGGTGACGAGGGCCAGGCCGAGCAGGAGCGCGACGCCCAGCCCGACCAGGGCGGCCGTCGTGAAGGCTCCGCGGACCTCGGCGACGACGGCGGCGGCGTCGTCCGCCGCGCTGCGCACGGCCAGGACGTACTCCGCGTCGGGCCCTTCGACGTTGAGGTCCACCGCCACCGTCGTGCCGTCCGGTCCCGAGCGCAAGGTGGTGCTCTCGGTGCGAAGCGTGCGCAGGATGGCAAGGGCGATTTCCCGGTCGGGCGTGCCCGCGGCGGCGGTGTCGGCCAGGAACCGGCCATCGAACACCCCGTCGTCGACCACCACGCGCGAGGCGCCCGTGCGCTGCTCGAGCTGGCGGGCCAGCAGGCGCACGTCGTCCGTCCCACCGGGGATCGCCTCCTCGAAGCCGGGGCGCGCGGTCAGCGCGGCGGCGCGCAGGTTGCGCTCGGCCTGGACGGCCAAGCGGTCCTGCAGGGGAGAGAGGAGGGCCAAGGCCGCCACCCCCAGGGTGACCGCGGCGGTGAGCACCAGCGCCACCACCAGCCGCGGGCGCAGGCCGAAGGTGCGCCGGCGGCGCCGCCCATGCGCGGGCGGGGCCTCAGGGGTCACGGAACCGGTACCCGGCGCCGCGCACGGTCAGCACCAGCTCGGGCTCCTCGGAGCGCTCCTCGAGCTTCTCGCGCAGGTGGCGGATGTGCACGTCGATCGCGCGGGGGTCGCGGTAGGCGCTGTCGCCCCAGATCGCGCGCAGCAGCTCCTGGCGGTTGAACAGCCGCCCGGGGCGCGACATCAGGCAGGCCAGCAGCTCGTACTCGGAGAAGGTCAGGCGCACGACCTCGCCGCGCGCGGTGACCTCGCGCTTGCGCAGGTCGAGGCCCACCGGGCCGATCTGCACCACCTGATCGTCGAGCACCCGCCCACCCGCGCGGCGCATCACGGCGCGGATGCGGCTGCGCA
Source organism: Solirubrobacteraceae bacterium (assembly GCA_035942615.1). Classification (GTDB taxonomy): domain Bacteria; phylum Actinomycetota; class Thermoleophilia; order Solirubrobacterales; family Solirubrobacteraceae; genus Siliceabacter. Next base: position 6,691 of record DASZCY010000260.1, read on the forward strand.
GCTCGGCCACCCCGAAGGGCTTGGTCACGTAGTCGTCGGCGCCGGCCTCCAGGCCCAGCACGATGTCGGCCTCGCTGTCCAGCGCGGTGAGCATGATCACCGGGACCACGTTGCGCCGAGCGCGCAGCTCGCGGCACACCTCGTGGCCGGCGGGCCCCTGACCCAGCGCGACATCCAGCAGACCGACGTCGAAGGTGTCGCGCTCGGCGGCCTCCAGCGCGCGGGACCCGGCGGCGACCGCGGTCACCGAGTGCCCCTCGCGCGAGAACGACCGCGCGAGCATCTCG
>DASZCY010000261.1:0-5994 GCA_035942615.1 Solirubrobacteraceae bacterium
GTTCGCCTCGGCGCGGACCTTGCGCGGCCGCGTTTGTGCCGCTCGCGGACGCGTCGTGCCCGCGCTGGCGCCGTCGTCGCGGGGGACGGATCGGCCCTGGTGTCCGGGCAAGCGCCAGCCGGTCGAGCCGGGTCTGTCGCCGCTGACGTCAGCGTGGAGCCATGATCCTGCGCGCTGCCGCAGGCGGAAGCGGCCAGGCCGGCCGCCGGCCGGAGTCGCGAGGCCTTCTCAGCGGGTATTCCGGCAGACGGGCCGTTGACTACGCGGCTCGCGAGGAACCCGCCGGCCGTCGCAACGACGACGGCGATGGCTACCTCTGTCCCGTGGCGACGCAGCGATGCGCCACGGCCGCCCCCCGCAGGCGTCGGAATTCGCCGCGGAGGTCGCGCCCCCGGACGACGCCGCGACCCTGGCCTCGGCATGCGTCGGCGAGCCGTCCACCAGAGGCGACGGATCGACTCAGCCGCGCTCGTAGGGAGGCTGAACAGCGCCGGCCGCCGGTCCCGGCGGCGTCGCGCGCTCGTCGACGTGATGCGACAAACCCGCGCGACTGCGTCGAGCAAGATGGCCAACATGGGGCGCTGCGCCCTGTCGCGTCGCCATCCCGGCCTCATCGACATGAGATGATCGACGCCCCGCCCGGCTGCAGGCACCTATCGACGCGATCCGGCGGCCGGCTGCTGCGGATCCTGAAGCGGGTGTACTTCCCGATTCGTCCGCGCTGTGCCACGAAGACCTCGACGCGGGCACCGGGTCTGAGCAGGCGGTCATGGAAGCCGCGAATAGGGAACTGGCGGGCGCTGCCTGATCGTCTGGCGGATCTCCGGACCGGGAACGGCCCACCGTGGCGATACGGGCACCCCCTTCCACGGCAGCGGACGGTGATCCTGGCCCCGACAGGAGCCGTGACGAAGAAGCGCTGCAGCCGGACACCGTGCCTCGACACGGTGCCGAGGATGCGCACGATCGGGAAAGGTGCGATCAACAGCGGTGGCGCAACGACCGAGTTTTGCCCAGTGGACGGTGGCACCGCCGGCGCGGGCGTCGACGATGGGCTTGTCGGTGTCGCGCTCGTCGTTTCCCTCGTCGTCGATGAGGATGGCGGAGGCGGTGGCGGTGACGCGGCCGGTGGCGGTGACGCGGCCGGGGACGGTGACGCGGCCGGGGGCGGTGACGCGGCCGACACGGTCACGAGCTTGGACCCCGATTCGACTCTTCCCTTGCTGTCCTGCACGGTCAGCGTGACCCTATAGGTCTGGGGCGCGGCGAAGCTGTGCGTCGCGGAAGGCCCGAAGGCATCGGGCTGCCCATCGGCGGTGAAGTCCCAGGCCTCGCGGACGATGACCGCGTTCCCCGGCACGGACGAGGTCGAGCTGAAGGTCACCCGCTCGCCTGCCGTCGGGGCCGTCGGGCTGTAGGTGAAGTCGGCCACGAAGCCCCCGGGCGCCTGCGCCACCGCGGTGGTCAACGCTGGCGCCGCCATCAGCGCGACGAGTGCAGCCAGCGTGGCGCGGAAGGCGGACCCAGCGATGACCCTTCCCCTAAGACCCTTGGCATTCTCCGGCACGGTGTCCTCCACGGTGGGTCGGCACCATGCGACGGTGCATTGGCGCCCCAGCATATCTCCACGCACAAGTCGCCTGTTCGCGATGGCTTGAGGTGCTTCCAACTCAAAGCCAGACTAGGGCTTGATCAGTCTGCATCCTCGAGGGATCGGGTGGATCGCGACTCGTCAAACAGCAGCATGCCGCCGTCGTCGGATCCGCCGAGGTCGCGGGCTGAGCGGCGGCGGGTCGCGTGCGAGGCCTACAAGCGCTCGATGCGCAAGTCGGGTGGCAGCCCCGGCATGAGGGCAAGGCGCGTGAGTCCGTCGCGCCCGAGCGGGTGGACGACCACATCGAGCGTCTGCCGCACTGCTGCGGCCGCAGGCACGTGTTCAAATGGCAGCGAGGAGCAACATCGGCGATCTTCATCAGCAGTTCGACTGCCGGTCATCCGCCCGCTGGTCTCCAGCATCTGCGGCTGCGCTGCCCGGCATGCCAGAACACGACCTGGCGTGGCTGTCGGCCGGCGCGCAGTCGGGGTTCGGGTCGCGGATCGACGCGCACGTCGCGATGCGCCGGCTTGTTTCGGTTCTCGCGCGAGCAAGGCCCGCCGGACGGTCGTCGAGGTCTTCGGGGATCCCAGCGTCAGTGGGCTCGATCAACAGCGCGATCATGCGCATGAGCGCGGTCCTGGGCGACCCGTGGGCCGAGCTGCGCAACGCCATCCAGAAGACCCGGTCGTGCACGCCGACGCGCACTCCATTCCGACCGCCGCCTGGCACATGCTGTAGACCGCCGAGACACACCGACCCCGGCGGCGACTACTTCACCCGCCGCGACCCCGAACGCCTCGTCGCCCAGCTGGAGCGCCTCGGGCGCACCGTCACGTTGAAGGAGGCCGCGGTGACCTAATCGAGGACTTCCTTTCAGGCTCAGATACACCGCAGGGGCGGTGGCGACTTCGCGAGATGACCTCGCGCGCCACTTGGTCCGGACAGCCGGCCCCCTCCCACGGGCGGGCGCGTCCGCGCCGGCGCCTACCCTCCGCTGGCCCAGACCGGCTCACGCGCCGGGGCTGATCCCTACCCTCTCCGCCGCCGCATCGTCCGCCCGCCCGAGGAGTTCTTACCCGTCCATGCGCCGTAGACTCGTTTCGCTCGCCTTCCTGGGCGCGCTCGCGCTGCCCGCCGCCGCCCAGGCGCAGGGCGCCTACTTCCCCGGCAGCCCGATCGACGCCCCCGCCGACCTGCGTACCGCAGGCGACCTTGACCTGGCGCCCGACGGCACCGGCGCGCTGGCCTACGTCAAGCAGGAGGGCGGGGAGGACCGCCTGTACGCGGCGCGCTTCTCCGGCGGTGTCTTTCAGGCGCCCGAACGCCTCGACGGGTCGCTGGGCGGCAACAGCGCTCAGCCCGCCGTGGCCGCCGCCGACGGGGGGCGGCTCATCGTCGCCTTTGTCAACAAGGGCGTCCTGCACGTGGTCACCCGCGGCGCCGGGGCGCGCAGCTACGAGGCGCCCCGGGCGCTGGCCGCCGGGGCAAGCACCCCGACGGCCGACCTGGGCGTCAACGGCATCGGCTCGGTGGTGTGGACCCAGCCGGGCGCCTCCGCGGCCGACGTGCGCGCCGCGCGCCAGGAGCGCGTCGGAGGCTGGGCGGTGCTGGACCGCGCGCTGGACGTCGACCCCGCGCGGGATGCCGGCGCGGGCACCGGGCCGCCCCGGGTGGCGGTGGCCGCCGACGGCGTGGCCGTCGCGGTGTGGGGCGAGGCCGAACGGGTCTACGCGCGCAAGCTCTTTCGCGGCTCCTACGGCGCCGCGCAGGATCTCACCCTCCAGCGTCTGGGCGACGCGCCGGGCCAGGGCGCCGACCTGCCCGACGTTGACGTGGAATACGACTCGAGCTTCGCCTGGGTGACCTTCCGCCAGCGGTTCCTCGACGGGGCGGGGCGCAACCGCCTGGTGGCCCGGCGCATGCGCGGCACCGCCTTTGACGACGCGGTCCCCGTCGACGGCCTCCAGCAGGGCGCCCTGGGCGGCGCGACCACCCCGCGCGTTGACCTCAACGGGCGCGGGGTGGGCCTCCTGGCGGGGGCAACCGACAACGGCGGCCAGGTGCTGGGCACTCCGATCTTCCGCGACCAGCCGCGGACCACCTCCGCGCTGAGCCCGGCCACCGGCGCTCCGCCCCAGCCCGTCCCCGCCGTGAGCGAGAACAACGACGGGCTGGTGGCCTGGTACCAGACGGGCACCGTGCAGGCCCGCACCTATCAGGCCCAGGAGGGTCAGGAGGCCCAGCCGCGCGAGACCGTGACGCTCTCTGCCGGGCCGGCCGGGCTGGTGGATCCGGCGCGAGGCCTCGACGCCTCCGTGGACCGCGCCTTCGGCGCGGTGGTGGTGTGGGCCCAGGGCGCGGCCGGCGCCCAGACCCTGATGTACGGCGTGCACGACCGCGTGCCGGGCTCCTTCTCCGGGCGCACGAGTACGGGCTGGATCGCGCCGGCCGAGCTGAAATGGCGCCAGCCCTTCGAGTTGTGGGGCCCCCTCACCTACCAGGTCCTCCTCGACGGCCAGCCCCTGGGCGCGCCCGTCAACCAGCCCCGCCTCGCGCTGGCCACCCCGCTCCCCGACGGGCGCCACCTCTGGAGCGTCGTGGCCAGCGACATCCGCGGCCAGACCTCGACGACCCCGCCACGGCGCCTGCTGGTCGACGGCACCCCGCCCGGGCTGAGGGTCGGGGTGACGGGCACCCGCCGCGCCGGCCAGCGTCTGACCATCCGCGTGCGCGCCAAGGAGGTCGGGCGCGCCGGGCAGGCCTCGGGGCTGAGCTTCGTGCGCGTCAGCCCCGGCAGCGGCGCCCGGCCGCGCAGCTCCAGGGCCGCGCGCGGCAAGGCCTTCGCGACCAAGCAGTTCACCGTCGGCCACGCCTACGCGCGCGGGACCCGCACCCTCACGGTCACCGCCTACGACCGCGCGGGCAACGTCGCGGTGCGGCGCATCCGCCTGCGCATCCGGTGAGCGCGAGCGCCGGCGCGCGGCCCTTCGCGGTCGCGGCCGCCGGCGGGCGGGTGCTGGACCTGGGTGGTCGCCCGTGGCTCATGGGCGTGGTCAACGCCTCGCCCGACTCCTTCTCCGACGCGGATTTGCCGGGGGGCGTGGACGCCAGGGTGGCCCACGCTGCCGCGCTGGTGGAGGCGGGGGCCGACGTGATCGACGTGGGTGGCGAGTCGGCGATCACCGGACGACCCGCGCTCCACGCCCAGGAGGAGATCGCCCGCGTCGTGCCGGTGGTGGAGCGCGTGGCCGGCGAGCTCGGCGCGGTCGTCTCCGTGGAGACCTACAAGCCCGCGGTGGCCCGGGCGGCGATCGCCGCGGGGGCGGCCCTGGTCAACGACGTCAGCGGGCTGCGCGACCCCGAGCTGGCCATCGTGTGCGCGCAGACGGGCGCGGCGCTGGTGGTCATGCACACCCGCGCGGCGCCCAAGACCCGCCGCCAGGACCCGGCGCTCTACGACGGTGACCTCGTCGGCGACGTGGTGGCCTTCCTGGCCGAGCGCCTGGCGACGGCGCGGGCGTGCGGGGTGGGCGACGAGCAGCTGCTGGTCGACCCCGGGCCCGACTTCGCCAAGACCCCGGCGCAGACGGCGCAGGTGCTGGGTCGCCTGGACGAGCTGCACGCCCTCGGGCGCCCGATCCTGCTGGCCGCCTCGCGCAAGGACTTCATCGGCGCGCTGACCGGCAGAGCACCGCGCGATCGCCTGGCCGGCACGCTGGCCGCCGTGGGCCACGGGGTGGACGCCGGCGCCCACCTGCTGCGCGTGCACGACGTGGGTGCGACCGCCGACTACCTAGCCGTGCGCGCCGTCCTGCGCGGCGAGCGTGCGGTGCCCGAGGGGCTCGTGCTCGCCGACGAGCTGCGCCACGAGCACCCGGCGGACTGACCCGCCCAAGGGGACAGCGCCCGGCCGCGTCGGCCCGGTGGGATAGCGTTTGGGGTCTTCGCGCGTCGCCGGCCGCCGCTCAACGCGGACCGGGCGCCCACCGACCGCCCCACCACCCGAGGAGCACCCCATGACCGTCCTCACGCGCTCTGCGCTCGAGTCAAGCCCGCTGGCCGACCTGCACGCCATCGCCGGGGAGCTGGGCCTCGACGGGTTCCGCCGCCTGCGCAAGGCCGACCTGGTCGACGCGATCCTCGCCCGCCAGGCGGGGGAGGAGGAGGCCGACGGCACGGCGGCCCCGGAGGTCGCCGGGCCGGCATCCGATGCCGCTGACGAGGACGAGGGCGGCGGCGCGCGCCGCCGCGGGCGTCGCGGGGGCCGCGGGCGGCGGTCGGCGCGCAGCGAGGAGGGCGCCACCGACGAGGACGCGGGCGATCTGCAGGAGGGCGTCTCCGCACCCCCGCCTGAACCCGCGCCCGGGCCCGAGCGCGAGCCCGAGCCCGAGCCCGAG
>DASZCY010000262.1:0-1646 GCA_035942615.1 Solirubrobacteraceae bacterium
TGGGAGGGCGAGCTGGCAGAGCTCGATCGCCGCCATGTCTGGCATCCCTACGGCCCGATGCCGGCCACGAGCCCGCCGCTGCCCGTCACCTCCGCCGAGGGCGTGCGCCTGCGCCTGGCCGACGGACGCGAGCTGGTCGACGCCATGGCCTCGTGGTGGTGCGCGGTGCACGGCTACCGCCACCCCGTCCTCGACGCCGCGGCGCACGCCCAGCTCGAGCGCATGGCCCACGTCATGTTCGGCGGGCTCACCCACGAGCCCGCAATACGCCTCGCCCAGCGCCTGGTCGAGCTGAGCCCGGATGGCCTCGAGCACGTCTTCTTCGCCGACTCCGGCTCGGTCTGCGTCGAGGTGGCCATCAAGCTGTGCCTGCAGGCCCGGCCGGGCCGTTCCCGGCTGCTGACCGTCCGCGGGGGCTACCACGGCGACACGTTGGGCGCCATGGCCGTGTGCGATCCGCTGGGCGGCATGCACCGCCTGTTCGCCGGCGCGCTGGCCGAGCACGTGTTCGCCAACCGCCCGCCGGCCGTGCTGGACGACGCGTATGCCGAGCACCTGCGCGCGCTGGTGGCCGCCCACGCCGGCGAGCTGGCGGCGGTGATCGTGGAGCCGATCGTGCAGGGCGCCGGTGGGATGTGGTTCTACGACCCCCGGGTGCTCGCGCTGCTGCGCGCGCTGTGCGACGAGCACGACCTGCTGCTGGTGGCCGACGAGATCGCCACCGGCTTCGGGCGCACCGGCACCCTGTTCGCCTGCGAGCACGCCGACGTGGTGCCCGACGTCCTGTGCGTGGGCAAGGCGCTGACCGGGGGCTACGTGACGCTGGCCGCCATGCTGTGCACGGCGCGGGTGGCCGGGGCGCTGGCGGGCGGCGCGCTTATGCACGGTCCGACGTACATGGCCAACCCGCTGGCCTGCGCGGTCGCGCTGGCCTCGACCGATCTGCTGGCCGGGGGCGGCTGGCGCCAGGACGTCGCGCGGATCGAGCGTGGCCTGCGCGAGGGACTCGAGCCGGCCCGTGCCCTGGCCGGGGTCGCCGACGTGCGCGTGCTGGGGGCCATCGGCGTCGTGCAGCTGGACGGCGAGGTCGACGTCGCCGCCGCCACCGAGGCCGCGGTCGCCGAGGGCGTGTGGTTGCGCCCCTTCCGCGACCTCGTCTACACGATGCCCCCCTACGTCACCGCCGACGAGGACGTCGCGCGCATCGCGCGGGCCGTGGTGGCGGGCGCGGCGGCGGGAGGTGGCGCATGAGCGTGCTCGTGGTCGCCGGCACCGACACCGGCGTGGGCAAGACGGTGGTCACCGCGGCGCTGGCCGCGCTCGCGCACGCGCGGGGAGAGCGAGTGGCGGTGGTCAAGGCGGTGCAGACCGGCGTCGCGCCCGGCCAGCCCGCCGACATCGACGAGGTGCGCCGCCTGGCCGCGATCGAGGACGTCCACGAACTGGCCCGCCTGCCCGAGCCGCTCGCACCGGCCACCGCGGCACGGCGCGCCGGGCGACCGGGACCGACCGCCGCGCAGGTCGCGGCGGCCGTCGAGGGCCTGGCCGCCGACCGCGACCTGGTGCTCGTCGAGGGCGCCGGCGGCCTGCTGGTCCACCTCGACGCCGCCGGGGGCACGATCGCCGATGTCGCCGCGCTGCTGGAC
>DASZCY010000263.1:0-2612 GCA_035942615.1 Solirubrobacteraceae bacterium
TCCCGGTCGAGCTGGCGGACATGCCCGAACGTGAACGAGCGCAGAAGCGTCCCCAGCGTGGACGGCGCGACCACGTCATGGCCGAGGACCTACCGGCCGCGCCGGACGCCACCGCGCGACACGCGCGACTCTCTCACTGAGATCAAGGCTCAACCGCCGTAGCGGTTGGTTATGGGCACGCGGCGGTCGCGCCCGAAGGCCCTCGAGGTCACCCGCGGCCCGGGCGGCTGCTGGCGACGCTTGTACTCGGCTACGTCGACGAGGCCGATCACGCGGTCGACCACGTCGGCGTCCAGGCCTCGGGCCACGAGCTGCTCGCGCCCCAGGTCGTTCTCGACGTAGCCCTCGAGAATCGGGTCGAGGATCTCGTAGGGGGGCAGCAAGTCCTCGTCACGCTGGTCTGCGCGCAGCTCGGCGGAGGGCGGACGGGTCACGATCTCCTCGGGGACGGGCGACCGCGGGTCGCGCGCGGCGCGCCGGTCGACCAGGCGGTAGACGAGCAGCTTGGGCACGTCCTTGATGACCGCGTAGCCGCCGGCGCTGTCGCCGTACAGCGTCGAGTAGCCGACCGAGATCTCCGACTTGTTGCCGGTGGTGATCACAAGCCACCCGAACTTGTTGGACAGCGCCATCAGCAGGTTCCCTCGGATGCGCGCCTGCAGGTTCTCCTCGGTGATGTCGGGCTCGACCTCGGCGAACACCCCGCCCAGCAGCGCGTCGTAGCCGTCCATGAGCTGCTCGATGCGCAGCTCGAGCACTTGCACCCCGAGGTTGGCGGCCAGCGCGTGCGCGTCGGACCGCGTGCCCGGGGAGGAGTGGGGGGAGGGCATGATCGCGCAGGTGACGCGCTCGGCCCCCAGGGCGTCGACGGCCACCAGGGCGACCAGCGTCGAGTCGATGCCGCCCGACAGGCCCAGCACCACGTGGTCGAAGCCGTTCTTGCCCACGTAGTCGCGCAGGCCGGTGACCAGGGCGGCGTAGACCTCGGACTCCTCGTCCAGGAGGTCGGCGACCGGACCGGCGGGGCAGAGGGAGGGCGTGCCCGCGTCGCCCAGCACGGCGAAGGTGCCAAGCTGATCGACCCGGGGCTCGGCGCACCGTGCCGCCGGGCGGCGGCGGGTGGCGCGCAGGCGCGCGGCGCGCGCGGCGGTGGCGTCGACAGTGGCCACGAGCAGGTCCTCGGCGAACTGCGGGGCACGAGCAACCACCTGCCCCTCGTGGTCGAAGACCACCGAGTGGCCGTCGAAGACCAGTTCGTCCTGGCCGCCCACCAGCCCGCAAAAGGCGAGGCACGCCACGTTGTCCCTGGCGCGCTGGGCGAGCATCTGCTCGCGCTCAGCTGCCTTGCCGGCCTGGAAGGGCGAGGCCGAGAGGTTGACGACCACGGTGGCTCCGGCGAGGGTCTCCTCGGTCATCGGCGGCCCGGGCTGCCAGATGTCCTCGCAGATGGTCAGACCGACGGTCACCCCGTCGACTTTGATCACGGCGGGGCGGGTGCCGGGCTGAAAGTAGCGCACCTCGTCGAAGACACCGTAGTTGGGCAGCGACTGCTTGCGATATATCCCGGCCACGCGGCCGTCGACGAGCACGGCCGCGGCGTTGTGGACGTCGGCGGCGCGCTCGGGGAACCCCACCAGGGCCACGATGCCCTCCGTGCCCGCGGCGAGGCGGTCGACGGCTGCCCGCGCGTCGGCCAGGAAGTGCTCCTTGAAGAGCAGGTCCTCGGGCGGATAGCCGGTCACCGCCAGCTCGGGCAAGCACACGAGCTGGGCGCCCGCCTCCCGGGCGCGGGCGATCAGCTCGGCGATCCGTGCTTCGTTGCCGGGTACGTCGCCCACGACGGTGTTCAGCTGGGCGAGGGCGAGTCGTAGCGGGCGAACCATGCTCAGCCCTCCACGCGACCGAGCCAGGCCTCGATGAACTCGCGCAGCGCCGGGTCGTCGGCGCCCGAGGCCGCCACCGTGCGTCCGGCAGCAAAAGCGCGCACGCCCTCCACGCCGACGGCCCTCTCGACCAGCACGGCCTGGCCCGCGGCCTCCAGCGCCTCGGTGGGCTCGCCGGCCACGCGGTCGCCCAGGTCACGCAGCGCCTCGAGCTCGGCCGGATCGGAGGCCACCAGCAGCACGTTGCCCGGCGCGGGCTGGTCGACGCCCGACGGCAGCTCGCCAGCGGGGCGGCCCGGCCCCGCTTGCGGGGTGGCCACGGTCGACTGGTCGCGGGCGGTGAAGAAGGCCAGTGCCGCGACCACACCGGCCGCGACGACCACGACCAGGAGGAGACCTGTGACAACGCGTTTCACGCTCGCGAGCCTACCCGGCCCCGCGCCCGCTCGCCCCGTGGGCTATACACGATGTTGAGACTCTGATACACATAGTCTCAACATGCAGCTCACCGACTCCGCCACCTTCGCCAGCGCGTACCGGGAGCACGCCGGCTCGGTGTACGCCGCGGCGCTGCGCATCACCCAGGACCCCGCCCAGGCCCAGGACGTGGCGCAGGACGTCTTCCTGCGCCTGTGGCGCAAGCCCACGCGCTTCGACGCGCGCCGCGGAGAGCTGGGGGCCTACCTGCGCCTCATGGCCCGTAGCCGGGCACTTGACCTCCGCCGCGAG
>DASZCY010000264.1:0-7043 GCA_035942615.1 Solirubrobacteraceae bacterium
CTTGGTCATGACCGCCAGTCCCGCGATCGCGCCGCCCAGGCCCAGCGATCCCGTGTCGCCCATGAAGATCGTGGCCGGAAAGGCGTTGAACCACAGAAAGCCCACGCAGGCGCCCACCACCACGGCCGAGAAGATGGCCAGGTCCTCCTGGCCGGTGGTGATGAAGGTGATGCCGATGTAGGCCAGGGCGACGATGGCCGCACAGCCCGCGGCCAGGCCGTCCAGCCCGTCGGTGAGGTTGACCGCGCTGGTGGTGCCCGCCACCACCAGGTTGATGAAGATGAGAAAGGGCACGCCGCCCAGGAACGAGAGGTCGATCTGGTAGTCGATCACCCGCAGGCGCACGGTCTCGGCGATGCCCGCCTGCTGGGTGGCCACGTACCACAGGGCCAGCGATATGAGGATGGTGGCGCCCAGCTTTGTCCGTGCGCGCAGGCCCAGCGAGCGGCGGCGGACGATCTTGGTGTAGTCGTCGGCGAAGCCCAGCAGCGCGCAGGCGAGGGCCACGCCGAAAACCCCCACCGCCCGCCAGTCGTAGTCGGACAGGATCAGAAACGGCACGGCGATCGCCGTGAAGATGATGATCCCGCCCATGGTGGGCGTGCCCGCCTTGGCGTGGTGACCCTCGGGGCCCTCCTCGCGGATGTTCTGTCCGAACTCCCGCTCGCGCAGCATGGCGATAAAGCGCGGGGAGAGAAAGATGCAGATGAGCAGCGCGGCGGTGCCGGCGATCAGGACCTCGCCCATGTCCTCGACGTCCCGCCTAGCGCGAGGCCAGAGCCTCGGCGACAACCTCGAGCCCGACCCCGCGTGAGCCCTTGACCAGCACGGTGTCGCCCGGGCGCACCAGCTGGGGGAGCAGCTCTGCGGCCTCGGCGGCGCTGCCCACGGCGTGCAGGTTGCCCGAGCCGCCGAATCCCTCGCCCATGCAGGCGGCCCGCGGCCCCACGGTGACCAGGAGGTCCACCCCACGCTCCCGCGCGTGCGCCCCGACCTGTCGGTGGAAGGCGCCCTCCCCGCGCCCCAGCTCCAGCATGTCGCCCAGCACGGCCAGGCGCCGGCCGGCCGCGGTGGCGTGCAGGTCGTCCAGAGCGGCGCGCATCGACATGGGGTTGGCGTTGTAGCAGTCGTCGATGACGAGCACGCCCCCGGCCAGCTCGCGCCGCTGCCCGCGCAGGGCACTGAGCGCGACCTCGATCCTCCCCGCCGGCTCCACGCCCACGGCCCGCGCGGCGGCCAGCGCGGCCAGGGCGTTGAGGCGCATGTGGGCGGACGCAACGGACAGCTGCAGGGCGCCCAGGTCGTCGACGTCACCACCGGGACCGAAGGTCACCGTGCGCACCCCCTCAGCGGTGTGGCCGGTCAGCAGCGCCTCACCAGCGGGGATAACCGCGGTCCCGCCGGGCCGCAGCGCCGCCAGCAGCGCGCCCTTCTCCGCGGCGACGCCCTCCAGCGAGCCCATCTGTTCCAGGTGGACGGGCCCCACGTTGACGACCACGCCCACGTCGGGCTCGGCGATGGTGGCCAGGTCGGCGATCTGCCCAGCGCCGCGCATGGCCATCTCCAGCACCAGCACCTCGGTGGCGGGCGGGGCCTCCAGCACGGTCAGGGGCAACCCGATCTCCGTGTTGAGGTTGGCCGGGGTGGCCGTGGTGCGCCGGTGGGAGGCGAGCATGGCGGCCAGCACGTCCTTGGTCGAGGTCTTGCCCGTCGAGCCCGTGATGCCGATGACCCGCGCGTCCAGCGCCCGCCGCCACGCGGCGGCCAGGCGCTGGAGGGCATCGAGCGGGTCGTCGGCGGCCAGCACGGCGCCCTCACCGGGAACGGCGCGGGCCTCCTCGACGTGCTCAGGGCCGACCAGCACCCCCCAGGCCCCGGCCCGCAGGGCCCCGGCGGCGAAGCGCCCGCCGTCCACGTGGGCGCCGGGCAGGCCGACGAAGAGGTCACCGGGCTTGAGAATCCGTGTGTCCACCACGGCGCGCAGCGGCCCGCTCGCATCGGTGGGCGTGGCGGCCGCGCCGCGGGCCTGGCTGCGCCCGGGATCCTCGCGCTCGAGCGCGCGATGCACCCGCCGCGCGCCGGCGGTGGCCGCGACCTGCTCGGCGCTCCAGTCACGCATGGGCCGGCCGCCCGCGCAGCACCTCGCGGGCCACCGCGACGTCGTCGAAAGGCACCTTCACCCCGCCGGCCAGCTCCTGGCCCTGCTCGTGGCCCTTGCCGGCGATGACCACCACGTCTCCTTCCCGGGCGCCCTCCAGGGCATGGGCGATCGCCTCGCCGCGGTCGGCGATCACCTCGACGGGTTGGGGTGCACCCGCGGCGACCTGCGCGATGATCGCCTCCGGGTCCTCCGAGCGCGGGTTGTCCGATGTCACCACAACCACGTCGGCCAGCGCGGCGGCCACCCGGCCCATGAGCGGGCGCTTCTCGCGGTCGCGGTCCCCGCCGCAGCCGAACACGCACCACACCGCTCCGCGGGCCAGCGGCCGGGCCGCGCGCAGCACGTTCTCCAGCGAGTCGGGCGTGTGGGCGTAGTCGACCAGTACGGCGAAGGGCTGGCCCTCGTCCACCGGTTCGAAGCGCCCCGGCACGCGCCCCGCGCGCGGCAGCGCGGAGGCGATGGTCTCGTCGTCGGCGCCCAGCGCGCGCACCGCGGCCACCGCGCCGAGCACGTTGAGGACGTTGAAGCGCCCGGGCAGCGGCGAGCGCAGCTCGGTGCCGTCCAGACAAAAGGTCGATCCGTGCAGGTCGAACCGCACGTCGGTGGCGCGCACGTCGGCGCCCGCGTCCAGGCCCACGGTCACCACCTCCCCGCCCAGCTCGGCGGCCAGGCGGGCGCCGTGGGGATCGTCCACGTTGATCACGCAGACGCCGGGGCCGGCGTCGAAGAGCCGTCGCTTGGCCGCGAAGTAGGCCTCCATGGAGGGGTGGAAGTCCAGGTGGTCGCGGGTGAGGTTGGTGAAGATGGCGGCCGCCCAGTGGATGGCGTCGGCACGGTGCAGCGCAAGCGCGTGGGAGGAGACCTCCATCGCGCAGTGGGTGTCGCCCGCGTCGAGCATGCGCGCGAAGGTCTGCTGCAGGTCGATGGCCTCGGGCGTGGTGCGGATGGCGGAGGCCTCCTGGCCGCCGACCACCGAGGTGACCGTGCCCAGCAGGCCCGTGGGCCGGCCCGCGGCCTCCAGCAGCGAGCGCAGCAGGTACGCGGTGGTGGTCTTGCCGTTGGTTCCCGTGACCCCGACCACCCTCAGGCGCGCGGTGGGGTCGCCGTGCAGCGCCGCGGCCGCCGACGCCATCGCCGCGCGCACGTCCTCGACGACGGCCTCGGGCACGCCCAGGCCCAGCGGGTGATCGACGACCAGCGCGCCGGCCCCGCGCTCGAGCGCCTCGCCGGCCAGCTCGTGCCCGTCGCGGGTGAAGCCGCGCACGCAGAAGAAGGCGTCGCCCGGCTGCACCCGACGGGTGTCGTAGGCCAGCCCGCGGACCTCCACCGCGGGCGCCCCCGGCAGGAGCTCGTCCAGGCGCATGGCGGAACCGTAGCCAGCCGGGCGGCTACCTCGGGCCTCACAGCCCCGCGCGCGGACCGGCCGTTTCCGAGCCGGGTGGCCGCTCCCCGACGAACACGCGCACCTGCGGTCAACGTGACCCTATGCTGCCAGCCATGCTCGCTGCCTTCCCCTCGCCTCTTCCCCGCTTTGCCGCGCTCACGGCCGTGCTGGCGGTGATCAGCCTCGCCGCGCTGGCACTGGCTCCGGCCTCGCCCGCCCGGGCCGCGTCGAGCAGCCCGGCCGCAAGCTCCACGGCCACCGCGCCCGGCTACACCGCCCTGTGCCGCGACCAGAGCAAGAGGCGCCTCCCCGGCACCAGGGCCTCGTCGTACAGCCGGTGCGTCAGCGCGATGGCAAAGCTTGCCTCCGGGCAGACACGCTCGGCGCGCAAGGCCTGCGACGCGCTGAGCCGCAGGCGCCCCGCCGGCGCCAGGCGCTCGCCCTACGCCAAGTGCCTTCGCGCCGCCGGCACGCTCCTGCGCGCGGGCAACGCTTTCGATCGCGCCTACGTCGCGGAGATGATTCCCCACCACGAGTCGGCGGTGGAGATGGCCGAGATCGCCCTGGACCGCGCCCAGAGCACCTTTGTCCGGAACCTGGCCAGCGACATCATCGTCAGCCAGAAAAAGGAGATCGCGACGATGCGCCAGATCGCGAAGCGGCTCGCCGACCTCGGCGTGAAGCCCAGAAGCCTCGGGCTCAGCAAGGCCGAGATGGGCATGGACCACGACGCTTCTCATCTGCGCGACGCCGACCCGTTCGATCACATGTTCATCGACATGATGATCCCCCACCACCAAGGCGCGCTGACCATGTCCGACGTCCTCCTGGCCCGGGGCACGGGCGTGCGCACGAAGGCCCTCGCCAAGCAGATCATCACCGCCCAGACGCGGGAGATCGAGGCGATGGAGCGCCACCACGCGATGGAAGCCCCACACGGGTCCGGTTCGCCGTCGGGGTCCGGGGGGACCGACGCCCACCACTGAGGGGACACGGCTACCTGGGGGGCCTCACCCGAGCAACGCGGAGACGTTGACGGGCGGGTCCCGCCGGCCAGTGGGCTGACCGACTGCCCGTCCTCGAAGGTCGCCATCTCTGCGTAGCCGTCGGCCAGCGGGCTGCGGCGCACCTCGACGGCGCGCGCGGCGAGATCGACGATCCAGAAGTCGGGGACGCCCGCCGCGGCATAGTCGCTCGCCTTCTCGCGGTCGCGGACCTGCAATGCCTGGGCGATCTCGACGACCAGCAGGTCGCTCGTCGGCTGCTCGCTGGCGCGCCAACGGCTCGACGAGCATGAGGTCGGGCAGCAGGTACCCGCCGACCACCAACAGCGTGCTCTGCACACGGACCTCCCAGGCGGCGCTGCCGACCGCCGCGAGGTGCCGTGTCAGCCACGCCACCGCCCCGTCGTGCTCGGGCCCGGTGGGCACCATCTCGACCAGGACCCCCTCCACGAGCTCGACGCGGTCGTCCGCGTCCAGCACACCCGCCTTGACCATCCCAAAGACGTCGTCGACAGACAGCCGGTGCACGGGGACCGTCGCGGAGACCATGGTCTTCAAAGGCTGCGGCGGCGGCCTGGCGCGACCCACGGACACCGACCGGCTGCTGGGTCCTGCAACGAGAGGCTCCCGACCTGCCCCTCCCCACCACTTCACGGCGCCGAATGGATGCGTGTGCGCCCCTACCGCGGCGCGATTCTCAGGTAGGGCAGCGCGAAGGAGGCGATCTCCTGGAAGGCGGGCGCCGCCACCTCGCCGCCGTAGATCGCACCGTTGGGCTCGTCGACCATGACCGTGATGAGCAGCTCGGGGCGCTCGGCCGGGGCGAAGCCCACGAAGGAGGCGATGTAGCGCGACTGGGAGTACTCGCCGGTCTGGCTGTCGACCTTGTTGGCAGTGCCCGTCTTGCCCGCCAGCTGGTAGCCGGGGATGGCCGCCTCGCTGGCCGTGCCGCCGGGGGCGAGCACGCCCTTGAGCATGGTGCGCAGCTGGGCGGCCGTGCGCGGGGAGATGATGCGCCGCCCGGACGGCGTGTCGGCGCGCTCGCCCCCCACCCCGGCGACCACGTGGGGCGCGCGCAGCACGCCGCCGTTGGCGATGGCCGCGTAGGCGGCGGCCAGCTGGACGGGCGTGATGGCCACGCCCTGACCGATGGGCAGGTTGCCCATCGACGAGCCCGAGTACCGGGCGGGGTCGAGCACCAGGCCGCGCTCCTCCCCGGGCAGGTCCGTGCCGGTGCGCGCGCCGAAGCCAAAGCGGCGCACCCACCCGTCGAAGCGCGGCACGCCCAGCCGCTGGCCGATCTTGATGGTGCCCACGTTGGACGACTGGGCGAGGATCTCGGCCACGGTGAGGGAGACGGGCCCGCGCGGATGGGACTCGTTGATCACCCGGTCGGCCACCTGGATGCTGGGCGGTAGGTCGAACATGGTGTCGGGGCGAACGGCGCCCGTCTCCAGCGCGCCGGCCACCGTGAAGGCCTTGAAGGTGGAGCCCGGCTCGTAGATCGAGCTCACGGCGCGGTTCTGGCGGGCGTAGGGCGGGGCGTCGGCCCAGTCGTTGGCGTCCACGCGCGGCCAGTTGGCCACCGCCAGCAGCTCACCGGTCTGCGGGCGCATGACCAGGGCGGAGGCACCCTTCGGGGCGTAGCGCTCGCCGATGCGCGCCAGGACGTCCTCCACCTTGCCCTGGATGGCCGCGTCGAGGGTCAGACGCAGCGACTCGCCGGCCTCGGCGGGCTCGGGGTCGCGCACCGAGATGGCCTTTCCCAGCGCGTCGCGAACCACCCGGCGCGAGCCGTCCACGCCGCTCAGCGCCTCGTCGTACAGGCCCTCCAGCCCGAACAGGCCCCGCCCGTCGGTGCCCACCACGCCCAGCACCTGGCTGGCCAGCGCGTCGCGCAGGTAGACACGCCGCGTGGTGTCGGTCACCTCGATGCCCGCGACGCCCAGCTTCTCGATCTCCCGCGCACGGTCGGCGGGCGTGGCACGTGCGAGGTAGACGAAGCCGGTGTCCTTCCTGGTCAGGGCGTCGAGCACCTCGGCCTCGGGCCGCCCCAGCAGCGGAGCGAGCTGGCCGGCGAGGGTGACCGGGTCCTCGATCAGGTACGGCGTGGCCGACACGTCGGCGGCCGGCTCGGAGACGGCCAGCTCGGTGCCGTGGCGGTCGACGATGCTGCCCCGCTGGGCGGGGACCTCGACCTCGCGCACCTGCTGGCTGACCGCGGCGGCCTGCAGCTCGTCGGCGCGCACCACCCCCAGCCACAGGGAGCGCAGGCCGCCGGCGAGCAGGAGGACCAGGAAGACCGCGAAGAGGAGCCCGATGCGCCGCTGGGGCAACGTCACGGGGTGGGCGGCGCAGCGGGTGCGACGGCGGAGGAGCTGCTGCCCGCCGGGCCCGGCCCCGCCTGGGCCGACGCGGCGGCCGCCTGGGCGGGCGGGGTGCTGGGCCCGCTCTGGGGCGCACCGGTGGCCGCGGTCGTTCCGGGCGGGGCGTC
>DASZCY010000265.1:0-6090 GCA_035942615.1 Solirubrobacteraceae bacterium
ACGGGTGGGTGCCGGCGGCGCCGATGCTGAGGTCCTGGCCGGCCGCGTGGGCGAGCACCTGGCGGCGCAGCCGGAGGAGCTCCTTGCCGGCCGTCGGCAGATCCGGACAGGGTTTGGTGGCGACCTCCAGCACGGACTCCATCAGCTCGGGCTTGAGGTCGTCGGAGGGAGCATCGACCAGGAGCTCCTCGATCGCGTTGACCAGGGAGTAGGACTCCCGGTCGACGATCATCAGCTCCTCCTCGATGCCGACCGTGTAGTTCGGCCCGCGGAAGGCGTGCTCCATCGCGCGGGGAGCGTACCCGTGCACGCGGGGAATACTCCGGGGTTCGTGACGCGCCTGCAACGACGCGTGCACGCGGCCGGTCGGGCGCGTAGCTTCGCGTGCGATGCGGCCCGCCGCCCTCCTGTGGACCTTGGTCTTCCTGGCCCTAGCGGCGTTCGCCGGGCGGGAACTGCTCGCGGAGTTGGGCGACGGCGGGCTTGCCGCGGAGGGCCGCGTGGTGCGGGTGGTGGACGGCGACACGATCACGGTCCGCCTCGACGGGCGCGAGGAGACCGTGCGCTACATCGGCGTGGACACGCCCGAGACCAAGCGCCCGGGGACGCCGGTGCAGTGCTTCGGGCCGGCGGCCAGCGCGTTCAACAAACGACTGATCGAAGGTGAGCGGGTGCGCCTCGCGCGGGGGGTGGAGGAGCGCGACCGGTACGGGCGGCTGCTGGGGTACGTGTACCGCGTCTCCGATCGTCTGTTCGTCAACGCCGCGCTGGTTCGTGGCGGCTACGCGCGGGCTCGGACGTACCCGCCCAACGACCGGTACGCCGCGGCGTTCGGGGCGCTGGCGGCGTCGGCCAGGGAAGGGGGGAGGGGGCTTTGGGGCCGCTGCTGAGTGAGGACGCACCACTGGGCCGAGTTGAGGCCCAGAGTGATGCTCAAGTCGGCCCAGACCCTGACAGGACGGCGATCTGCCCCGGCTCTCCGTCGGTCAGGCGCCCGACCACGGTACCGAAGGAGGTGTCGCCTCCCGGGGGCACCGCGGCGAGCAGGCCACCCGACGTGGTGGCATCGCTGGCCAGGCGGCGCACGGCCTCCGGCACGTCGGCCGCGAACTGCGTGAACCGCTCCTCGGCGTAGGCGCGATTGCGCCTCGAGCCTCCGGACACGGCGACCCCCTCATCGCCCTCCAGCAGGGCCATGACTCCTTCCAGCGCCGGGAGCTGGTCGCCCAGCACCTCGGCCGCGCACCCGCTGGCCAGCGCCAGCTCGTGCAGGTGCCCCACCAGCCCGAAGCCGGTCACGTCGGTCAGGGCGCGAGCCCCGGTCGAGCGGGCGGCGGTCGCGGCATCCTTGTTGAGGGCGGCCATCGTCTCGGTGGCCAGGGCGAGCAGGGCGTCGTCGCTGTCGAGGTGCTCGCGCTTGACCGCCGTCGTCACGGCCCCGACCCCGAGCGGCTTGGTCAGCACCAGCACGTCGCCGGTGCGACCGCCGGCGTTGGTCAGGACGTCGCGGGGATCCACCGTCCCGGTGACCGCCAGGCCGTACTTGGGCTCGGGGTCGTCGATCGAGTGCCCGCCCACGATCGACGCTTCCGCCTCGGCCACGGCGTCGTGCCCCCCGCGCAGGATCGCGCGCAGGATCTCCCCGCCGAGGTCCTCCAGCGGGAAGGCCACGAGGTTGAGGGCGCTCAGCGGCTCACCGCCCATGGCATAGACGTCGGACAGGGCGTTGGCCGCCGCGATGCGCCCAAACCAGTACGGGTCATCGACGATCGGCGTGAAGAAGTCGACGGTCTGCACCAGCGCGAGGTCGTCGCGCACCTGTACCACGCCGGCGTCGTCCGCCGTGCTCGTGGCCACCAGGACCCGAGGATCCGTGGGGGCCGGCAGGCCGGCGACGAGGGGATGCACGGCCGCGGCCGGCAGCTTGCAGCCGCAGCCGGCGCCGCGCGCGAGGCTGGTGAGCTTGACGGTCACGCGCCTATCATTCCCGGTTCCGTGCCGGGTGAACACCAGTCCTACACCGCTGAGGAGGTCGACGCCGCCGTCGAGGCCCTCAGCGATCCCGAGCGCCTGCGCCACGCCGAGCAGGTGGTCACCCACGCGGCGCCCGCGCTGCAGCGGGTGCTCCACGAGGCGCTGACCCAGGGAGGCTGGTTCGGGGATGCGCACGAGAGCGAGACCACAAAGGCGGCGATGGCCGAGGATCCCTCGGCGCGGGTGGAGGCGGTGCGCACACTTGTTGCGGAGGAGACACGGCTGGGCATGATGGTCGGGGTGACCGTCGGGTTCGAGCTCGCTCGCGAGCTGGCGGCCCGCAGAACCTCGAACGAGGGAGACTGACCCATGGACATCCGCTGGCTCGGGCAATCGTGCTTTTCGATCAGCGAGGGCGGCTCCTCGCTGCTGATCGACCCGTTCCTGACCGACAACCCCAAGGGCGCCGCATCGGCCGACGAGGTCGAGGCGGACGTCATCGCGCTTACCCACGGCCACTTCGACCACATCGGCGACACCGTCGACATCGCCAAGCGCACCGGCGCGACCGTGGTGGCCATCGTCGAGCTGGCCAGCGAGCTGATGGGCAAGCTCGGGGGCGACCACCCGGTGCTCGATCCCAACCTGGGCGGCACGGTCAGGTTCGACTGGGGATGGATCAAGCTCGTGCCCGCCTGGCACACGGCGGTCAGCCCCGACGGCACGCCGCACATGCCCGCGGGCCTGGTGATTCACATGGGCGAGCGCACGATCTACCACCTGGGCGACACCGCCCTGTTCAGCGACCTCGCGCTGGTGGCCAAGCGCGGCAACCCGATCGATGTGGCCCTCATGCCCATCGGGGGCCACTACACGATGGACCGCTGGGACGCCGTGGAGGCCGCGAACCTGGTCGCCGCCAGGCAGATCATCCCCTGCCACTACGACACCTTCCCACCCATCGAGACCGACGCGCAGGCCTTCAAGGCCGACGTCGAGCAGGCGACTTCGTCGGAGGTCGTGGTCCTCGACCCGGGAGGCAGCCACTCGCTGTGACCGACATCGGACCGTGAGAGGCGGCTTCGCAGCCGTGCTGGCGGCCCTCCTCCTGGCCGCCTGCGGCGAGGCCGGAGAGCCTGCGGCGGGCCCTTCGACGCAGGCCTCCCCGCCCCCGGCGGCCCCGCCCCCTGAGGAGGGGCCGCAGGACGCGCAGCCTGCACCGCCCGGCGAGGAGCCTGCGGAAGGCTCGGTCGGGGGCACCGGCGGGGCGAGGCCGCCCAGCCCCGAGGGTCAGCCCGGCGGCGCGGGCGACGCCGAGGGGGCACTCGTGCCCGCCGTCTTCACCCTGGCCTCCGACGGCGGTCTGTCGCCGCCCATCGTGCGGGTGCCCGAGTTCCTGGGCATCGAGCTGAGCGTCAACTCCAACGACGATCGCGCTCATCGCGTCACGCTGCGCACCGACCCGCCCGTGGCGGTGCGGGTGCCCGCCGGGCGCAGCATTGCCCGCCAGGTCGAGGGCCAGCGCGCCGGGGACATCGCGGTGGTGGTCGATGGCCGGCGGGCGGGGCGCCTCAGCGTCGGCTTCAGGCCGGGTCCCTGAGCAGGATGGGGTCGCTTGGCGACCCGGGCGCACGCTCGCCCGCCCCGGGCCGCACCTACACTGCGGCGCTTGCCCCCCCTCGTGAAGCCTGGTTTCGGGCCCAGCGCGCCCGACCTGCTGGGCCGCCTGCCGCGGTGGGTGCACGTTGGACTGGCCGTGGTCGCGGCGGCCCTGGTCGCGCTGGCGGCGTGGTGGATGCTCGCGGGGCGCAACGCCGGACAGCGGTTCACCGTCGTGCCCGGTCCGGTGCCCTCCAACCTGTCCTGGGGCGAGGAGCTCGAGCGCGTGCAGGAGGAGGGCGCCCTGCTGGCCCTCGTGCACCGCCGCGAGGACGGCCTGTTCCTCAGCTCCTTCACCGTGCGCCCGCTGACGCTGCCGCCCTACCGCGGCCAGTCAAGTGGCTTCCTGCCCCTGTTCGCCACCTTCCACATCGACGATCTGCGCGACCGTCAAGCCGACTTCAAGCTCGTCGAGGAGGGCAAGGCCCGGGTCAACTTCGTCCCCGGATACGAGGTGGTCTTCCGGGCCAAGGGCCCGGGGCCCGGGGGCTCGCGTACGGTCTACGGCCGCGACGTCATGCTCGTGCCCGACGTCCCGGGCGCCCGCCGTGGCGTGCTGTTGCAGTTGCGGACCACCCCCGCCGCGGAGACCCCCAACCCCCAGGGCACGGGGGACTACGGGCCACTGCGCACGCCCTTTCGCTCCTTCCGCCTCGGCACGGAGCCCGACGGTGGAAGCGCCGGGTAGCCTGAGCGCTACTCGGGGGCGGGGTCCGCGCCGGCGCCGTACGGGCCGTTGGTGAACTCCACGGCGGGAGCGCTCACCGGTGCGGGCGCACCGCGGTCCTCGCGCTCTCTCCTGGGCGGGAGGGTGGTCGTCTGGGCCTCCTCCTGTGGCGGGCCGGCCGGGACGGTGCGCACGGGCGTGGGCGGGCTCGGGGGAGCAGCAGGCTTCGGGGCGAGCGCCGGTGGGGGGGCGCTGTTGCTGCCGGTGGCCTCGGTCTGTGTGACGACGGTGGACGGCTGACCGGTCTCGGTCTCCGTGGTGGCGGCGGCGCTCGCGGCCGGGACCGGGGCAAGCTCGGTCTCCGTGGCGGGCGCGACGGTGCGCTTCGCGCCCGCGTTGCGGCTCGCGCCGGAGCGTCCCTCGTCGCGTCGTGCCTCGCTGCCCGCCGGGAGGGCGCCGGCGGAAAACTTGTCGGGCAGCGCGCGCACCCCAGGCGCCTGGCTGACGACCATCGGGCCGGGTGGGAGGGCGCCCGCGGCGCGCACCTCGGCGGACTGCGGACGGTCGCGCTCAGGGCCGGCCTGCACCTGCTTGACCTCGACGGCGCCGGCGGTGACGATCGCCGCGGCCGCCAGGCCCGCCACCGTCTTGGAGGCCACCGTGGCGAGCGCACCGCCCAGCGAGGCTGCGCCGCCGGCCGCCGCACTGCCCGCCACGGCGCCGCTCGCCGCAGTGGCCCCGCTGGCGCTCGCGGTGGTGCCCGCGTGGGCCAGCATGGCCTTCTTGACGAACAGCAACGGCGCGACGGGCAGCAGCACCGCAAGCTGGCGGTTGGTGGTGCGAAGCTGCTTGCGGAAGTTGTCGCAGCGCTCGCACTGGCGCACGTGGCGGCGGCCGGGCGCGCTGGAGCGCCGCAGGCCCTCGGCGACCTCGCCCAGCTCCTCGCGCACCTCCTCGCAGGTCATCTGGCGCGCCTCGGCGGCCTCGGCTAGCGAGACGCGGGCGCGCACCAGCAGCGACTTGATGGAGGGGACGGTAGCGTCCATCGCCTCGGCGATCTGCTCGTAGCTGAGCGCGTCGATCTCGCGCAGCAGCAGGGCGGTGCGCTGGGTCTCGGGCAGCTCTTGCACGTCGGCCACGAGCTGGCGGAACTCCTCGCGGCGGTGCACCCGCTCAGCGGTGGTGGTGCCCCCGTCGGCCAGATGGACGTCCATCGAGTCCTGGCCCACCGCGGTCTGACGGCGCAGGTGATTGAGCGAGCGGTTGCGCGCGATGCGATACAGCCACGGGCGGACGTTGATCTCGCGGTCGTCGCCCAGCATCGCGTTGAAGGCGGCCGCGAAGACCTCCTGCAGCACGTCCTCGGCGTCCTCGCGCGAGGAGAGCATGTGCCGGCAGAAGGCCAGCAGTCGCGCCTGGTAGCGGCCCACGAGCGCCTCGAAGGCGGCGTGCTGGCCGCGGCGCGCAAGGGCGACCAGGCGCTCGTCGGACTGCAAGCGCAGCAGCGGCGTCGAGCCGCGGAGCCCGAGGGCTCCCGAGTGTCGGAGTGCTGAAGCTTCCACGGCGTGTGAAGGACCGGTCCCCCTCGACCGGTTGGAACGCTTGACCAGCCTAGAGGTTGCGCTGACGTGGCCCTGCGCTCCACGTGAGCTGCCTAGAATCGTCGGCAACCTGCCCGGGTGGCGCAACTGGCTAGACGCGGCCGCCTTAAGAGCGGCTGTCCTTCGGGACGTGAGGGTTCGAATCCCTCCCCGGGTATCGTCCGCACACGGCTGGCGGGGTCGGGCGCC
>DASZCY010000266.1:0-2091 GCA_035942615.1 Solirubrobacteraceae bacterium
TCAGGCCGACACGGCCGACAGCGTAAAAAGCCAGTCAGCTCGCCGCCGGTCGGACTGTCTCCCCTACGTCGGACGTCGCCGACGGGCCCAATCAGAACAGCAAGCGTGACAGGAGCACTGCGCCATCCTGGTGGGAGCAAGACACTGTCGTGCCGTAGAGACCGGTGCGAGCCGATGTGAGGTCACGCTCTGGAGCAATGGCGGGATCCTGCGATGAACCGGGTCGGGGCGTCAGCGCCGTGCTGTGGCCGGCCGCGAGCTCCGCGCGCAGGCGATGCGCCGGCGACACGCAGCCGGCCCCGACGTGTGCCGCACGAGCGAGGCAGGACAACCCTCGTTCCCGTCGAACGGCGCATGGACGGCGATGCCCCCTGCCCGCGCCAAGGCCACCAAGCGCAAGCCGCCCGCCCGGGCCCGGCGCGCCGGCCTGCGCACACGGCTGCCGGTGCTCGAGCAGCGCCACCTCGACGTGATCGGGCTGGGGCTGGTGTGCATCGGGGTCTTCCTGGCCTTCCCCCTCTATCTCGGGTGGGACGGTGGTGCCTTGGGCGAAGCGGTGGTGGACGGCCTGGCGTCCGTGGCGGGGGTGGTCGGCCATGCGGCGCCCGTCGCGCTGGTGATCGCGGGGGCCCTGATGGTGCTTCGCCCCGTGCTGCCCAGCGCCCGCCCGGTGCGAGCGGGGGCGCTGTGCCTGTTCGCGGCGGCCACGCTCGCCCTGGCGGCGGGCACGCTCGGGCTTGGGCCCGACGGCCAGCGCCTGGGCTTCTTCGTGCCCGGCTTCTTCGAGCACCGCGGCGGGGCGGTGGGGGAGGCCCTCTTCTGGGCCTCGAGCACCCTGCTGTCGACGGTCGGGGCGCACATCCTCGCGCTCTTCCTCTTCTGCGCCGCGGCCTTGCTGCTGACGGGAGCCACGATCGCCGGCGTAATGCGCAGCACGGGCAGCGGGTTGGCCGACACCACCCGGGCGCTACGCGCACCGCTGGCAGAGCGCCGCGCGCGATCCGAGGAGCAACGGGCCGGCGAAGAGGAGCCTGGCGCCCGGCAGGAGCCGGTCGCGCCACGCGCGCCGCGATCGGTCGCGCCGCCTGAGCCGGAGGACCAGGAGCCCGTCGTGAGCGCGACCCACGTCGAGGCGCCCTCCCTCGACGGGGCGGTGCGCTACCCCGACTTGTTCGGCGAGCATGGGAGCCACGCTCGCGCTGGGCCCGGGGAATCGTCCGACCATCCGCCCGCACCCGAGGAGGAGCTGCCCCCGGCCGCGGAGGAGGCGCCGCCCGAGCCGGACCGCGCTGACCTCGAGACCGACCCGGCCGACGAGCCCACCGCCGTGGTGCGCCCACAGGACCTCACGCCGCAGGGGCGCCTGCGCGCCTCGATCACCGACGACCCGGCCTTCCGGTGGAGGCTGCCCGCGCCGCGCCGCGTGCTGACCCGCTCCACCGCCGAGCAGTCGCGTCCCGACACCCAGGGTCAGCAGCAGACCACCGCGGCGCTGGTCGAGGCGCTCGGCCACTTCGGGGTGGACGCCAGGGTGGTGGGCACGGTCGCGGGCCCCCACATCACGCGCTACGAGTTGCGCCTGGCGCCCGGGATCAAGATGAGCAAGGTCGCCCAGCTCAAGGACGACCTGGCCTACGCCCTGGCGGCGGTGGACATCCGCATCCTCGCGCCGATCCCGGGCAAGACCGCGGTGGGCATCGAGGTACCCAACCAGCGCCGGCGCATCGTCCACCTGGGCGACGTCTTCCAGGACCCCCCCGAGGGCTGGTCGCCGCTGACCGTCTGGCTGGGCAAGGACGTGGCCGGCAAGGCCATCGGCGCCGACCTGGCCAAGATGCCCCACCTGCTGGTGGCGGGCACCACCGGCGCGGGCAAGTCGGGGGCGGTCAACGCGATGCTCTCCAGCCTCCTGCTGCGCGCCACCCCCCACGACGTGCGCCTCGTGCTCGTCGACCCCAAGCAGGTCGAGCTCAACCACTACGAGGCCATCCCCCACCTGCTCACCCCCGTCATCACCTCCCCGCTCAAGGCGGCCAACGCGCTGGCCAACCTCGTCAAGGAGATGGAGGACCGCTACGGCGCGATGGCGCT
>DASZCY010000267.1:0-13880 GCA_035942615.1 Solirubrobacteraceae bacterium
CTCGACGTACTGCTTTCGCCCGTCGGGCGTGGCCCCGAAGTCGGGCGCGTAGGCGTGCTCGTAGACGTCGATGGCCAGGATCGGCACCATGTTGTAGACGGCCCACAGGTTCTGGGTGTCCATGATGTAGTTGAAGATCGACCCGTCGTTGAGGTCGTAGCCGACCATGCACCATCCGCGGGCGGCCGAGGCCGACTTGCGCACCGACTGCTGCCACATCTCCAGGCCGCCGGGGTACTCGCTGTCGACCAGCTCCGCGAAGCGGCCCTGCGGGTCACCGCCGTCACCACCGAGGTGGCCGAAGTACAGCTCGTGGTTCTTGAAGCCCAGCAGGGCGAAGGTGTAGTCCACCGCCACCGCCCGGAGCGGGGAGTAGACCTGGTTGCCCTCGATCTCCGCGTAGTCGAACTCCTTGAGGATGCGCCGGCACTCGTTGGACTTCTTGGCGTAGCCCTCGTAGAGCTTGTAGTGGTCTTGCATGGTCTGACGCGAGATCCCCTTGAGGTCCTTGTCCATCGAGGGGAACTGGCGCGGCGTCAGCTCGGTCCACGGCATGGCGCTCTCCTGTTGTCGGCGTCGGTTCCAACCGTCGCCCCTACCCGGGTCCGGCCGTTTTCACCGTGGGCGCCGGGGTAAACGCGTGACCATGCCCATCAACAGCAAGAAGGATCTTCCGACCACGCTCCAGCGCTCGGACGAGAAGGCGCAGCGCACATGGGCGAAGGCCGCGGACAGCGCCGAGGAGCAGTACGGCGACGGCGAGCGCTCGCGGCGTGTCGCCTGGTCGGCGCTCAAGCACACGCACGAGAAGAAGGGCGATCACTGGGAGCCCAAGAAGGGCGGACGCAAGGGACCGTCCGATCCTCAGGCCAGCAACCCGCGCAACCGCTCACAGCCCCAGGAGACCTACGGTGGGGTGGACGCCGTGGGCAATTCCAAGCAGGAGCTGTACGAGCGGGCCAAGGAGCTCGACGTCCAGGGTCGCTCGAGCATGAGCAAGAGCGAGCTCGCGAAGGCCGTCGCCCGTAAGCAGTAGGACCGACGACGAAAGAGGAGCACCGATGCTGACCGAGGAGGAGGCCGCCCGTCTCATGGGCGCCACGCTGACCGCCGCCGACGGGGCGGAGGTGGGAACCGTGGACGAGGTTCTGACCCACGCCGCGGACAACCGCGCCGCGTGGGCGGCGGCGACCGTCGACGACCGCCACGTGCTCGTGCCCCTGGACGGGGCCAAGGCCGGCGAAGGGGAGCTGCACGTGCGCTACACGGCCGAGCAGATCGCCTCGGCGCCCGAGGTCGATGACGTCGAGCTGACCGACGACGCCGCCCATCGGCTGTACGACCATTACGGCATCGATGACTCCACCCTGCGCGACGACTCCGGGTTTGCCACGGAGGTCGGTCACCGCGGCGAGCCCAACGCGGTCGGCGATCCGCGCGAGGGTGGCCCCGACGACGCGCAGGTGGGCCATCCCTAGCCGCGGGCTGGGGCGGTCCTAGTCCTCGCCAGCGCGCCGGCGCCGCCAGCGGTTGGGGCGGCGCTGGTTCTCGGCGCGTTCCCCGAGCGCTTGGGCGACCGCGTAGATGACCAGTCCTGTCACGAGAATCGGAAGGATGACGAAGAACATGGCCCCGTAGCCGAGGGTCATGGTGGTTGCGTCGGACACGGGCATGAGTCTAGTGGAGGAACGGGTAACCGGAAAGCGGAGCCGTCGAGGAGAGGAAGTCCGCCGTGAGCACCGCTGTCATCGTCGTGATCGCCGTCGTGGTCCTCCTCTTGGTGCTCGGGGCCGCGGCCGTGGCCGTGCCTCGTGCGCGGCGCGCCGCCGCCGAGCGCCGCGAGCAGCGCCGTCGCGCGGAGCTGGCCGAGCAGGATCGCGAGACCGCGCGCCGGCAGGAGGCGCAGGCCGACCGCGCCGAGGCGGAGGCCGAGCAGGCCGAACGCGCCGCCCGTCGCGCCCGCGAGCAGGCCGAGGCCACCCGTGCGGAAGGCCGGCGCTTCGAGGATCGCGCCGAGCGCCTCGAGCAGGGCGACGAGCCGCTGCCCGAAGACCACGACCATCACGGCGCAGAGCGTGCGCCCGCCGGTGAGCCCGGGCACCACGACGAACGCGCTGGCCATGGTGGGGGCGGCCACCACGACCGACGCGCTGGGGCTGGTGAGGGCGCCCACCACGAGGGGCCCGCCTTCGCGGAAGAGCCGCCTCGCCGTGGCGAGGGCGCGGCCGGCGAGGAGCATCCACCGGGCGGTCCGCAGCGCCCGCGAGAGCCTCGGCCCTCTCCGCGCGAGCCGCGCTGAGACCGGCCCCTCCCGCTGTGCGACGATGGAGCCATGCCCCTCGTCCCCATGGTCGTCGAGCGCAGCGCCCGCGGCGAGCGCGAGTACGACATCTACTCGCGGCTGCTCAACGAACGCATCATCTTCCTGGGTTCGCCGATCGACGACCAGATCGCCAACCTCGTGGTCGCCCAGCTCCTGCATCTGGAGAGCGCCGACCCCGACAAGGACATCTCCATCTACGTCAACTCGCCCGGCGGGTCAATCTACGCGGGGCTGGCCGTCTACGACACGATGCGTTTCATCAAGCCCGACGTGCAGACCATCTGCGTGGGCGTCGCCATGTCCATGGGCTCGCTGCTGCTGACCGGGGGCGCGCCAGGCAAGCGCATGGCCCTGCCCAACTCGCGCATCCTCATCCATCAGCCCTCGGCGGGCTTTGAGGGGCAGTCCAGCGACATCGAGATCCACGCACGCGAGATCATCAAGACGCGCAAGCGCATCGACGAGATCTACGCCCAGCACACCGGCCAGGGGGAGGAGCAGGTCCACGCCGACATGGAGCGCGATCGCTTCTTCACTGCTCAGCAGGCCGCCGACTACGGCCTCATCGACCGGGTCATCTCCCAACACTGAGCGTCTGCTGGGCGCCCTCCCAGCCGAGGTTGGGGCCAAGGCCCAGGCCGGCCAGGCGGCCACAATCACCCATCAACCGGTGAGCCCGCGGGCGGGGTGCCGGCGCTCCGCCGACGCAGCGCCCGCTCGACCAGCGGGGCCCCGACGGCCAGGACGAGGACCAGGGCGAGCGCGCCCAGGAACTCGGGGGAGGTGGGGTCGTTGAGCGTGCTGCCCAGCGCGGCGTAGGCGAAGGTGCCGGGGACGATCCCGATCGCCGTGGCCAGCGAGTAGTCGCGGGTGCTCACGCCGGTCACCCCCGCCACGTAGTTGAGCGCGTTGAAGGGCGCCACGGGCAACAACCGCGCGTAGAGCACGGCCAGGAACCCACGGCGGCGCATCCACTCGTCCAGGCGGCCCATGCGCTGCGCCGCGATGCGCTCCACCTGCGCGCGGCCCAGCCGCCGCCCCGCCATGAAGGCCCCGATGGCGCCCAGCGTGGCGCCCACCACGGCCAGCAGTGTGCCCGCCAGCACCCCGAACACCGCTCCTCCCGCCGCAGTGAGGACCGACCCTGGGAAGAGCAGCACGGTGAGCACGGCGTAGACCGCCACGAAGAGGAGGGGCGCCAGCAGTCCGGCATCGTCGATCACCCGCGCCACCTGCTCCTGGCTAGGGAGTCCCACGACCAGGAAGGCGACCGTCCCGCCGGCCACCACGACCAGGAGCAGCCCAAGGCGCAGCCTTGGCGAGGACAGCAGGGCCCTCACCGAACGACCCCCCACGGCGCCGCTGCGTGGCAGGATGAGGGGTGATGGCACTCGAGCGCGGAGCCCCGCTTCCCGAGAATCTCAGCGTGGTGGACGCCGACGGACGACGGCTGGCGCTGCCGGTGCGCCGCGGCGAGGCGGCGCTGCTGATCTTCCTGCGCCACCTCGCCTGACTGCCCTGCCGCGAGCACCTCGTGGAGGTCGCCGAGCGCAGCGCAGAGATCCCCGCCACCATCGTCGCGGTCACCTTCGCAAAGCCACCGCTGCTGCATGCCTTCCAAGAGGAGCTGGACCTGCCCTTCCCTGTCCTCGGTGATCCCGAGCGTGCGGTCTATCACGCCTTCGGCTTCGACAGGGCCCGCTTTGCGCGGGTGTGGCTGGACCCGCGGGTCTGGCGGCGCTACGCCCATCTGCTGCGTCGCGGACGGCGCCTTCAGGCCACCGAGCAAGACACGCTGCAGTTGGGCGGGGACGCGGTGATCGACCGCGCGGGCCGGGTGGTCTGGATCCATCGCAGCCGGGGGCCCGAGGACCGCCCCACCATCGAGACTGTCGCCGCCGCGGTGCAGGACGCCGCCTGACCGGTGCGCCGCTGCTTGCTCGACCGGCCACGCTGAGGCGGTGTGGTGGACGGGCCCCAGGCCGGGTACCCTGAACGCGAACCCGGGAAGGAGCAAGACATGCGCGAAGGCAGCCATGACAAGGCACTGGTCCCCAGGCGGTTCTCCCCGCCAGCGGTGCTTTGCGCGGTTCCGGTGAGCGCCTTGGGGCCGGCCACGGAGACGCCCGGCATTCCCGACCAGACGCTGGCGATGTGGGTCGCGGTCATGGCGTTCGTCGGCGCGGGCGTGTGGATGTTCCGCCGCTACGGGCGCCCGGTGGCGCCGGCCGGTCAGCCGGCGCCCGAGCTCTCGCCCGCCTAGGCGGGATCCGCTGCGGTCGGCGAGGCACCGGAGGCCTCGTCTCGAGTGTGGCCAAAGGTGGTCGCCTGCGCGATGCCGGCGGCCACGACGGTCACCGCTCCCAGCAGCGAAAGGAGAGCGGCCAGCCCGATCCCGGCGTCGGCGTCACCGAAAGGCGGCTGGATGATCCTGTAGGTGATCCGCGCGGCGGTCACGAAGCCGATGACCGCGATCACGCCGCCCAACCCCGCAGGCGACAGGGGTGAACGCTCGCGCCGCGCCGCCCACACCAGTCCCAGCACGAGGGCCGTGGCCAGCAGGGCGAGGTTGGCGGACTGGGGAGTCGGCAGCCAGCCGCTCCAGGCCACCCGGCCGCCCTGGGTGGTGTAGAAGGTGAAGATGGTGAAGCCGAAGACGAACATGGCCACCGCTCCCAGTGCGGCGACGCCCAGGTAGGGGGTCATGCCGGCCTGCCGGCTGGCGATGACGGGCCGCGCCGGCGTTTCGCGTGCGCGCCGGCCGAAGGCGTGGATCAGGCCGCCGAGCGCCACGGCGACGCTGCCCACCAGGGCGATCCACATGCCCACCAGCACGTCGGCCGGCACGTCGCCCTCGCTGCCGGGCAGGCAGAAGTAGTAGCACTCGCCGATGATCCCGATGACGTTGTTGGCGTCCGGTGTGTCACCGAAAGGGGGGACCAGCATGCGGTAACCGACCATGAGGGCGGTCAGAAGGCCGGCGACGCCGATCCACAGACCGACGCCGCGCCCGCGCAGGGGCTGGCGGTCCATCGCGAGCAGGACCAGCAGCACGACTGCGATGCCAGCCGACAGGAGGAGCATGCCGGCCGTGTGGGGCACACCCAGCCAGGCGTCCTGGGCCTCGCCCTCGAAGCGATAGAAGTCCGAGCCCAGCGCCACGAGCTGGAGCACGGCTCCGGCGCCGACAAGCCACAGCCAGGGCGTGATGCGCTGCATGTTCCCTCTCCTGGTTAGGTGACCAGCCCCACCTACCTCTCTATCTGCGGGTCGCGCAGGAGGTAAGTGCATAGGGCATCTACTGGCAGCGCGCCATCTCGCCGATCGGTCGAGGACATCGAGCGTCCCACCGTGACCGCAACCCCTCGGATTAGATGGCCCGTGCACTTACCACCACGCGACAACAGGCGTATACCGCCCCTCTCCCGGTTGTTCCGACCCCCGGGAGAGGAGACCCCCCGTGCGGTGCCTGACTGCTCCCGGCAGATCGTCGAGTTGGTCGATGGACAGAAACCTGCTGTCCAGGAGCTGCTGAGGCCTGATGCACGAGCTGGCCATCGCCGATCGCATCGTGGCGATCGCACGCGACCATGCGGCCGGGCGTCGGGTGACACGGGTGGAGGTCAAGGTCGGCCACCTGCGCCAGGTGGTGCCCGACTCGCTGCGCTTCAGCTTCGAGCTGGTCGCGCACGGGACCCCCGTGGAAGGGGCAGAGCTGGTGATGGAGGAGGTCCCGGCCGCAGGGGCGTGCCGGCAGTGCGGGCAGGAGAGCGAGCTGGCCGGCTTCCCGCTGGCCTGCCCTGCCTGCGGCAGCCTCGACCTGGAGCTGCTCCGGGGCGAGGAGTTGCTGGTGGACTCGCTCGAGCTGGAGGAGGAGGAAACGTTGGCCACGAGTGGAGGCTCACCATGAGCACGCAGGCACCATCAGGAGTAGACGAGGTTCATATCCTGTGGACCTCGGAGGGCATGAGCTGCGACGGGGACACGATCTCCGTGACCGCCGCCGGCCAGCCGGCCATCGAGGACGTGCTGCTGGGGGCGATCCCGGGCCTGCCGAAGGTCCACCTGCACAACAAGGTGCTCTCGCCGACCCTGGGCGGGGACGAGTTCATGAAGCCGTTCTTCGACGCGGCCAACGACCAGCTCGACGCGCCGTTCGTGCTCGTGGTCGAGGGCTCCATCCCCAACGAGAAGATCAACGGCGAGGGCTACTGGACCTCGATGGGCAACGATCCCGCGACGGGCGAGCCGCTGACGCTCAATTGGTGGCTGGACCAGCTGGCCCACAAGGCCTGGGGCGTGGTGGCCATCGGGACGTGCGCGACCTACGGGGGCATCCACGCGATGGCCGGCAACCCCACCGGGTGCATGGGCCTGGCCGACTACCTGGGCTGGGACTTCCGCTCGGCCGGCGGGCTGCCGATCGTCAACGTGCCGGGCTGCCCGGTGCAGCCCGAGAACTTCATGGAGACGCTCACCTGGCTGCTCTACCAGGCGGCCGGGCTGGCGCCGACGATCCCGCTGGACGAGGCGATGCGTCCCACGTGGCTGTTCGGCAAGACGGTCCACGAGGGCTGCGACCGCGCCGGCTATTACGAGCAGGGCGACTTCGCCATGGACTACAACTCGCCCAAGTGCCAGGTGAAGATCGGGTGCTGGGGCCCGGTGGTCAACTGCAACGTGCCCAAGCGCGGCTGGATGGGCGGCCTGGGCGGCTGTCCCAACGTGGGCGGCATCTGCATCGGCTGCACGATGCCCGGCTTCCCCGACAAGTTCATGCCGTTCATGGACCAGCCGCCCGGCGGCACCATTTCCAGCGCGGCGACCCGCACCTACGGCAAGGTCATCCGCAAGCTGCGGTCCATCACCAACGAGAAGATGAACAAAGAGCCGAAGTGGCACCACAACAAGCCTGAGCTGACGACCGGCTACTCGCCGCGCTGGCCCAACGGTTGAAAGGGGAGTGAGCATGGCTACACGAGAGAGGGTCGAGCCGGAGGCCGGCAACGTCGTCGACATGTCGTGGGATCCGATCACTCGGATCGTCGGAAACCTCGGCATCTACACGAAGATCGACTTCAAGCAGCGGGAGGTGGTGTCGTGCAAGGCGACCTCCTCCGTGTTCCGCGGCTACAGCGTGTTCATGAAGGGCAAGGACCCGCGCGACGCTGGCTTCATCACCAGCCGCATCTGCGGTATCTGCGGCGACAACCACGCGGTCACCGCGCAGTACGCGCAGAACATGGCCTTCGGGGTCAAGACCCCCCCGCTGGGCGAGTGGATCGTCAACCTGGGCGAGTGCGCGGAGTACATCTTCGACCACACCATCTTCCAGGACAACCTGGTGTTCATCGACTTCTGCGAGCAGATGGTCAAGGACACCAATCCCGGCGTGCTGGAGAGGGCCAACCAGACCGAGGCGCCCCACGCCGACGTGCACGGCTATCGCACGATCGGCGACATCATGCGCGCCTTCAACCCCTTCGTCGGGGAGGTCTACCAGGAGGCGCTTCTCATGAGCCGCGTCTCTCGGGAGATGTTCTGCCTCATGGAGGGCCGTCACGTCCACCCCTCCACGGTCTATCCGGGCGGGGTGGGCACCATGGCCAACCCGACGCTGTTCACCGACTACCTGTCGCGCCTGCTGCGCTGCATCGACTTCGTCAAGCGCGCGGTGGCCATGAACGACGACGTCTTTGACTTCTGGTACGAGGCCCTGCCCGGCTACGAGGAGGTCGGCCGGCGGCGGATCCTGCTGGGGTGCTGGGGAGCCTTGCAGGACCCCGACGTCGTGACCTACGAGTACTCCAACTTGGAGAACGCGGGCGACGCCATGTTCGTCACGCCGTGGATCGTGGTCGACGGGGAGCTCGTGACCCACAATCTCGTGGACGTCAACCTCGGGATGCGCATCCTGCTGGGCAGCTCCTACTACGACGACTGGGCCAACGAGCACACTTACGTGGCGAGGGACCCGCTGGGCAACCCGATCGACCGCCGCCACCCGTGGAACCAGACGACCATCCCCAAGCCCCAGAAGCGCGACCTGGACGGCGGCAACTACTCCTGGGTGATGAGCCCGCGCTGGTACGACCAGCGCACCGGCGACAACCTGGCCCTGGACACCGGCGGCGGGCCGATCGCGCGGCTGTGGGCGACGGCGCTGGCCGGCAGGGTGGATACGCCGTTCGTCAAGGCCACCGACGGCCAGAGCGTGAAGATGACGCTGCCCAAGACGCCGAAGACGCCGCAGATGGACCTCGAGTGGCGCCCGCCCCAGTGGTCCAACGCCATCGAGCGCAACCGGGCGCGGGCCTACTTCATCGCCTACGCCACGGGGATGGCCCTCCACTTCGTGGAGAAGGGCCTGGAGGAGATCCGCTCGGGCAACACCAAGACGTTTGAGACCTTCTCGGTGCCCGACGAGGCCGTGGGCTGTGGCTTCCACGAGGCCGTGCGCGGCGTTCTCTCCCACCACATGGTGATCCAGGACGGCAAGATCGCCAACTACCACCCGTACCCGCCGAGGCCCTGGAACGGCAGCCCGACCGACTCCTATGGGACCCCCGGGCCCTACGAGGACGCGGTCGCGGGCATGCCGATCTTCGAGGAGAACGACCAGGAGAACTTCCGGGGCGTGGACATCATGCGCGCGGTGCGCAGCTTCGACCCGTGCCTGCCCTGCGGGGTGCACATGTACCTGGGCAACGGCAAGACGCTCCAGAAGGTGCACCACCCGCAATTCGGCGAGCACGGCGGGCACTGAGCGTGGGAATGGACGACCGCGATCCGGTCGACCGGGTGGAGGGGCTCCTGGCCGAGCTGGAGTCCCTCCCCGACCCGGCGGCGCGCACGACCGCCATGGAGGCGCTGCAGGCCCTGCTCCAGCTGTACGGCGAGGGTCTGGAGCGTGTGCTCCAGCGCTCGGGCCCGGTGCAGGCCCGGGCGCTGGCCGAGGATGACCTGATCGGGCACCTGCTGCTGCTGCACGGGCTGCACCCGGTGGACGTCGAGACCCGGGTGCGCACGGCGCTGGCCGGTGTGCGTCCCTACCTGGAGTCCCACGGCGGCAACGTCGAGCTGCTCGGCGTGCACGATGGGGTGGCCCGCCTGCGCATGCAAGGAAGCTGCAGCGGCTGCCCGGCGTCGGCCATGACCCTCAAGCTCGCCATCGAGGACGCCATCTACAAGATGGCGCCCGACATCGACAGCGTCGAGGCCGAGGGGGTGGAGGAGCAGCCGACGCCGGCCCCCGGGGCACTTCCGATGGCCGGCAGCGATGGCCTGCCTGCGAGCAGCGGCCTGCCCATGGTCCACCACGACCCCGACGCGGACGGCACCTGGTCCACCGCGGGTGGGCTGCCCCAGCTGGCGGCCGGCGGGACGCTGCTCAAGGAGGTCGCCGGCCAGCCGGTGCTCTTCGCGGCGCTCGACGGCGATCGCTACGCCTATCGGCCCACCTGCCCGGGCTGCGAGTCCTCGCTGGAGGAGGCCGTCCTGGAGGGCGGTGAGCTGGTGTGCGCCGGCTGCGGCCACCGCTACGACGTGCGTCGCGCCGGTCGGTGCCTGGACGCGCCGCAGCTCTACCTCGAGCCGCTCCCGCTCCTGACGGCGGACTCGGGCATCGTGAAGGTGGCCCTCGCGTGAAGGAGAGCGGGACCCGCCTCCGGGGCCACATGGCCCCTCCGGCACCCGCCGGCACGCGCCTGGCCCAGCTCGCCCGCACGGCCTCGCGCCCGCCCGAGCCCCAAGCGCCGGTGCAGGAGGTGTGCGATCTGTGCAGCGCGCCGGTCCCGCCCGAGCACCGCCACCTCGTCGACCTGCACTCGCGCCAGATGATGTGCGCCTGCCGGGCCTGCAAGATCCTGTTCGATCGCAAGGAGGCCGGCGAGGGGCACTACCGCCTTATCCCCGAGCGCCGCGAGCTGCTGGAGGGATTCGTGCTGGCCGACGAGCAGTGGGCGGCACTGCAGATCCCGGTCGACATGGCGTTCTTCTTTCACAACACCAGCACCGGGCGAGTCATGGCGTTCTACCCCGGACCCATGGGCCCGACCGAGTCGCTGCTGGAGCTGTCGACGTGGGACGAGCTGGTGGCGGCCAATCCGGTGCTGGCCGAGCTCGAGCCCGACGTCGAGGCGCTGCTGGTCAACCGCGCCCGAGGGGCCCGGGAGCACTACCTCGTCGGGGTGGACGAGTGCTACGCGCTGGTGGGCCTCATCCGCACAAGCTGGAAGGGCCTCAGCGGCGGCGACGAGGTCTGGCAGGAAATCGACGGTTTCTTCGACAGGCTCGCACGGCGAGCCGAGGAGGCGAGATGACGGACAACCTCAAGACGGGCAAGGCAGACGTCGCGCCGGACACGCCGGCGCACACCCCCGGCGTGAAGTCGGGCAACACGCCCGGCAACTACGAGAGCCAGGTCGGCCACCTGCCCGACGGGCGGGTGACCGCCGAGGCCTCGACCGGGGTCCGCCCCGACCACCAAGGGGTGATCGACCCGTCGATGCCCACCCTCCCCCCCGGATAGGTGGCGTCCGTCGGCACCCAGGCGGGGCCGCGGCT
Organism: Solirubrobacteraceae bacterium; assembly: GCA_035942615.1. GTDB lineage: Bacteria > Actinomycetota > Thermoleophilia > Solirubrobacterales > Solirubrobacteraceae > Siliceabacter. The sequence goes on from DASZCY010000267.1 coordinate 10,889, forward strand.
GGGCTTCGCGGTCGAGGGCGTGGAGGCCGTCAAGCATGCGGCCGCGCCCACCCTGAGCTTCGGGCTGCGCGTGGAGAGCAGCCTCCCCGTGCGCTCGGTGATGCTGCAGACGCAGTTGCGTATCGCGGTGCCCCGGCGCTCGCACGACAGGGCCACCCAAGAGCGTCTCGTGGAGCTGTTCGGGCCACCGGAGGCATGGGGGCGCACCCTGCACAGCCTGCTGTGGGCGACCCTTACCACGGTGGTGCCGCCCTTCGAGGGCAGCACGGTGGTGGACGTGCCGGTGACCTGCACCTATGACCTGCAGGTCACCACCGCCCGCTACCTCGACGCGCTGCGCGACGGCGAGATCCCCTTGGAACTGCTGTTCAGCGGGACGGTGCTCTACGCCGAGGAGGGCATGCTGCGCATCTCCCAGATCTCCTGGGAGGAGGAAGCGGCCTACGCGCTGCCGGTGGCCGAATGGCGGCGGGCGATGGACGACCACTTCCCCGGTAGCGCGTGGCTGCGCTTGGACCGGGAGCGCTTCGACCGCCTGGCGGCCTACCGCGCGCGGGGGCTGCACATGGGCTGGGACGCCACGGTGGACGCGCTGCTGGACGAGGCCGAGGGAAAGCCCGAGGCATGAGCGACGCGGTGCGCAAGATCGCCGACGCGGTGCTGTACGAGGGCTACCTGCTGTGGCCCTACCGCCGCTCGGCCATGAAGAACCAGCAGCGCTTCACCTTCGGCGGTGTGTACCCGCAGGGGTGGCCGCAGGACCGCTGCGCCATGCAGACGCAGTGCCTTGTGGAGGCCGACCCGGCCCGCTCCGAGGCTCCGGATGTCGACGTGCGCGCGCGCTTTCTGCACATGGTCGACCGTCGGTTGCACGATGCGCAGGGCCGGCCGGTGGATCAGCTGGTCGCCGGCGGGGAGCGCTACCTCTCCTGGGAGGAGGCGGTCGAGCGGGAGGTCTCGCCGGGACCGATGACCATCGCCGCCGGCCGCCACGAGGAGGCGCTGGAGGGCGGGCGCATCGTGCGCACGTGGCAGGCCCTCGAGGGCCGTCTCGAGGTGGGACGCGAGCGCCTGCGCCCGGGCCTGTGGCGGCTCAGCGTGCGCCTCGAGAACACGGCGGCGTGGGCCGGCGAGGACAGGCCGGCCACGCTGCGGCGATCGCTGTGTTCCAGCCACGCCGTCCTGCGCGCCCGGGGGGGCGCCTTCGTCTCTCTGACCGACCCGCCGGAGGAGCTGCGCGCCGAGGCGCAGGCGTGCGTCCACGACGGTGTCTGGCCGATCCTCGTCGGCGAGGAGGGCCGGCGCGACACGCTCCTGGCCTCGCCGATCATCCTGGAGGATCATCCGAAGATCGCGCCGGAGAGTCCGGGCGACCTCTTCGACGGCGGCGAGATCGACCAGATGCTGGTGTTGAACATCCTCAGCCTCACCGACGAGGAGAAGCGCGAGATGGCCGGCTCGGATCCGAAAGCCCGCGCGATCCTGGAGCGCACCGAGGCCCTCTCGCCGCAGGAGCTGATGCGCCTCAACGGCGCGATCCGCGACTTCCAGGTGGTGCGCTGAGCGTGTTCGACTGGGGCGAGCTGGAGCGGCCGGGGCCGGAGGCGATCACCGTCGACGGGACGGAGCTGCGCCGCGGCAGCCGGGTGCGCCTCCAACCGCGCCCGCGCGGCGACATCTTCGATACCGCGCTGGCCGGCATGACCGCGGTCATCGAGGCCATCGAGCAGAACATGGAGGACCAGATCCAGCTCGCGGTCGTGCTGGAGGACGATCCCGGCCGCCATCTCGGCGAGGAGCGCCAGCCCGGCCATCGCTTCTTCTTCTCCCCCGAGGAGGTCGAGCCTCTCGATCCGGTCGTGCCGGAGCAGGCGGATGCGACCGCGCCGAGGATCCTCCTCGCCGGGATCGGCAACCTCTTCCTGGGCGACGACGGCTTCGGGGTGGAGATGGCCAGCCGGCTGGGATGGCGCCAGCTCCCGGCCGGCGTGCGCGTCGAGGACTTCGGCATCCGCGGGATGGACCTCGCCTACGAGCTGGGCGCGGGCTACGACGCCGCGATCCTCATCGATGCCACGCCGCGCGGGCAAGCGCCCGGGACGCTGTACGTGATCGAGCCCGAGCTGGAGGACGGCGCGGTGCCGATCGACGTCCACGGGATGGACCCGGTCAAGGTGCTGGGCCTCGCGCGCACGCTGGGTGAGTTGCCCAAGCGCATCCTGGTCGTCGGCTGCGAGCCGGCCACCCGGATGAGCGCCGACGACGAGGACGTGGTGGCGGAGCTCTCGGAGCCGGTGCGGGCATCGCTCGCGCGCGCCGAGAGGCTGGTGATGGACCTGCTCGACGACCTGCGGGCAGGCGACGACGAGCGAGAGGAGACGGTGGGATGAGCGCGGTGGCAATCGTGGCGGTGGCGGTGGTGGGGATCAGCGGGGCTCTGGTGTTCGTCCAGCGGGCCGAGATCCGGCGCTACCTCAAGATCAGGAGCATGTAGGAGGCCTTGTGCATCGAGTAAAGGTGAGGGTCGTCGAGGACGCCCTCGACGCCAACAACACCATCGCGCGCGCCAACCGCGACGACTTCGACCGCGCCGGCGTGGCGGTGGTCAACCTCATGAGCGCGCCCGGGGCGGGCAAGACGACGCTGCTGGAGCGGGTCGTCGGATCGCTGGCGGGCGTGCGCACCGGCGTGCTCGAGGGCGACATCGAGGGCAGCCTCGACGCCGACCGTCTGGCCGGCCTGCACGTGCCGGTGGTCCAGCTCAACACGGGCTCGGGCTTTGGCGGCGAATGCCATCTGGACGCCAACATGGTCCGCTCGGCGCTGGCCGACGTGCCCTTGGCCGACCTCGACCTGCTGGTGATCGAGAACGTCGGCAATCTCGTGTGCCCAGCGGAGTTCCGCGTGGGCGAGGATGCCCGCATCATGGTCTCCTCGGTCACCGAGGGGGAGGACAAGCCGCTCAAGTACCCGCTGATGTTCCGCGCGTGCG